>NZ_JBNPLQ010000009.1:0-74429 GCF_050313575.1 Candidatus Pseudoscillospira sp. SGI.172
CCCGTTTAGCATGGTCCGGTTATCCTTCCGGGGGCGGCCCCGCTTCCCCGTTTCTTCCGGTGGCAGCAGCAGCTTGATTCGTCCCCATTGTTCTTTTGTTAGTTCATATCGTTTCATGCTATTAGCTTCGCATAGCTTGGTTTATTGTGCAACTTTTATTTTTCAAACAAGGCCTAAAAGGGCGGAGGGATATTTTGCGTTTTGGGATCCTGTTCAGCGCTCCTCCAGCGGCACAAAGGGCCGCAGAGGGGCCACCACCTTGTAGGCCGGGCGGATGATCCGCCCGCCGGGGGTGTACAGTTCCTCCATGCGGTGGGCGCACCAGCCCACCATCCGTGCCATGGCAAAGAGGGGAGTGTACAGCTCCATGGGGATCCCCATCATCTTGTAGACGAAGCCGGAGAAGAGGTCCACGTTGGCGCAGACCACCTTGCGCTGGCCGTGAGCGGCCATGGCCTGGGGAGTGAGGCGCTCCACCGCCTCGTAGAGCCGGAACTCATCCAGCATCCCCTTGCTCTCGGCCAGATCCCGGGCAAACTTTTTCAGGATCACCGCCCGGGGATCGGAGAGCGTGTAGATGGCGTGGCCCATGCCGTAAATGAGCCCTGTGCGGTCCCCTGCCTCCCTGCTCAGCAGCTTTCCCAGGTAGGCGGAGACCTCCTCTTCGTCGGCCCAGTCCTTCACACCGTCCTCGATGTACCGGAACATCTCCATGACCTTCTTGTTGGCGCCGCCGTGGCGGGGTCCCTTCAGGGAGCCCACCGCCGCGCCCACGGCGGAATAGAGATCGGTGCCGGTGGAGGAGAGGACCCGGCAGGCAAAGGCGGAGTTGTTGCCGCCGCCGTGCTCGGCGTGGATCACCAGGCACAGATCCAGAAGCCTTGCCTCCTCGGGGGTAAACTTGTTGTCGTGGCGGACCGCCCAGAGAAAATTTTCCGCCGCCGACAGCCCCGGCTGAGGCCGGTGGAGGTAGAGGCTTTCATTGTCGTAGTAGTGCCGCTTGGCCGCATAGGCGTGGGCCACGATCTGAGGCGCCCGCGCAATGAGGATCATGGCTCGCCGAAGTTCGCTGGAAAGTGTCATGTCCTCAGGGTTATCATCATAGGAGTAGAGGGTGAGCACCGCCCGTCCCAGTTTGTTCATCACGTCGGGGCTGGGAGCCTTGAGGATCATGTCCTCGGTGAACATGGGGGGCAGGTCGTGGTTGGCCTCCATAAACGCGTCGAAACCCTCCAGCTGGGCCTTGGTGGGCAGCGCGCCGAACAGGAGCAGATAGGCTGTCTCGGCATAGCCGAAGCGGTGCTCCGAGGTAAAGCCGTGGATGAGCTCGGTCATGTCGATGCCCCGGTAGATGAGCTGGCCGGGCATAGGCACCCGGTCCCCGTCCTGAATGTAGTAGCCCCGAACGTTGGCGATCTCGGTGACGCCGGCCACCACGCCGGTGCCGTCGGCATTGCGCAGGCCCCGCTTGACCTCCCACTTTTCATAGGCAGAGGGATCGATCTGATTGTTCTTCCGGTATTCCTCGCAAAGTCCCTCCAGGAATCCGGCGGGGACAGCAGCTTCGTTCTGCACACGCAAGCACTCCTTTGCCCATGTAAATTGGAATTATTGTACACTTTTTTTGCGGGTCGGTCAACCGAAAAAGCGACTAAAATCAAGGAAGCAAAAAAGCGTCCTTCATAAGATCGTTGCAGGGAAAGGACAAGGTTTTGAAATGGCAAAACAAAAAACTTGCAAAAACGAGCACTGGCCCCGCCAGACCCTGGTGACCGGGGCGGCCCTTCTTCTCCTGCTCTTTCTCCTGCCGCTCTTTCTTCTCCCCCAGGAGGAGCCTCCGACAGAGGAACCGGAACCCACTGCGACCCTTCCCCTTCTGACCCCCGCCTCGGTCTCTCCGGTGCCGGGCTGGGACCAGAGTCAGACACTGCGCCTGCTCCGCTCCGACGGGAGGGTTGAGAATGTGACCCTGGCCGACTACCTCTGGGGAGTAGTGGCGGCTGAAATGCCCGCCTCCTTTTCCGCCGAGGCGCTGAAGGCGCAGACGGTGGCAGCCCGGACCTACTGTCTCTATCAGCGGGCCGGCGCGGGGGACAAGCACCCCGGCGCCGACGTGTGCACCGACTCCACCTGCTGCCAGGCCTACCTCACCCGGGAACAGGCCTCCGCGGCGTGGGGTGCGAACGCCCAGCGGTATGCCGACAAAATCACCGCCGCCGTATCGGATACCAACGGGCTTCTGTGCCTCTACAACGGCCAGCCCATCGACGCGGTGTTTTTCTCCTCCGCTGCGGGAAAGACCTCCGACGCCGCCCAGGTCTGGGGCTCCGAGGTCCCCTATCTGGCTTCGGTGGACAGCCCTGAGGGGGACGAAGTCCCCGGCTGGCGCACGGTGGTCACCTTTACACCGGCGGAATTCACCCAGAAATTTACCCTGGCGCACCCGGAGGCCGACTTCTCCGGCGACCCCGCCGGCTGGTTCTCCGCTCTCGTCACAAATGACTCCGGAGCTGTGGATACCGTGTCCATCGGCGGTGTGACGGTGACGGGCACCCAGGTGCGCTCGCTGTTCGGCCTGCGCTCGGCCCACTTTACCGCCGCGGCGGGGGACGCCGTAACCTTCTGGGTCACCGGCTACGGACACGGAGTGGGTATGAGCCAGTACGGCGCCAACGCCCTGGCGGGAGAGGGAAAGACCTTCGATGAAATCTTAAAATGGTACTATACCGGAATTTCTGTGGGGGGATGGGAACAATAGGGTTGGTCAGCCGGTCTCCTTGTACAATTCGCCCCTTGACACCGCCGTTTGAGCTTCTATAATAAAAGGGTTCTTATCTTTTTCGGCGGAGGAAAGTCATGGTACAGCTTCGGCAATTTTTGATTATTTTAGGCGTTTCATTTGTGGGAGAGGTCCTTCACACCCTGATCCCGCTTCCCATTCCGGCCAGCGTTTACGGCCTCGTTCTGATGTTCCTGGCCCTCTGCAGCGGTGCAGTGAAGCTCAGGCAGGTCCACGGCGCGGCCACATTTTTAATTGGGATCATGCCCATTCTCTTTGTCCCCCCGCTGGTTGGACTGGTGGATGCCTGGGGGCTGATTCGCCCCATCCTTCTGCCCACCGTTGGGATCATCGCAGCTTCCACCGCCCTGGTCATGGCGGTGACCGGCCTCACCGCCCAGGGCATTCTCCACCTCACCCGAAACCGGGAGGAACTCAGCCGGGAAGAAGAGGAGGGGGAGCAAAATGTCTGATTTCCTGGCCCACTCCCTGTTCTTTGGCGCGGGGATCACTCTGGTCTGCTACGAAGTCGGTCTCCTGCTGCGCCGACGCTTTCGGCTGGCGATTCTCAACCCGCTGCTTCTGGCCTCTCTCTGCGTTATGGCGGTCATCAAGCTGCTGGGCGTCTCCTATCCGGACTACAACAGCGGTGCCCGGTACCTCACCTATCTCCTCACCCCGGCCACCGTGGCCCTTGCCGTCCCCCTCTACGAACAGTTGCAGCTCCTCCGGAGGAATCTGGCGGCCATCCTGGGGAGCATTCTGGCGGGTACCCTGGCCGGCCTGGCGGGCATTTTTCTCATGAGCCGGTGCTTCGGACTGTCTCACCAGCTCTATGTCTCCTTCCTGCCCAAATCCATCACCACCGCCATCGGCATGGGGGTCTCCGAGGAGCTTGGGGGCGTAACGACCCTCACGGTGGCCTCCATCATTCTCACCGGAATTCTGGGCAATGTGGCGGGAGAGGCCGTATTTCACCTGTTGGGGATCCGCGATCCCATCGCCAAAGGCCTGGCTTTGGGAACCGGTGCCCACGCCATCGGCACGGCCCGCGCTCTGGAGCTGGGCAAGGTGGAAGGCGCCATGTCCAGCTTGTCCATCGCCGTGGCGGGGATCCTCACAGTGATCGCCGCTCCCCTCTTTGCCAAGCTGCTCTGAGGGCACAAAACACAGGAAAACAGGAACGCCGGAGAGGACCTTCAGAGGGTCCTCTCCGGCATTTTTTCAGAGCGAAACGATCGTGCTTTTCGTTCTTCCATGATACACTTTATAAAAATATTGCAGGGCAAATGAAATAATGCAGGGCCTTTTAGGGGGAATATCCCATGCCTGATTCCATATACAGCGCAGCAAAAGATCTGTTTGACCAGATGCAGGATGCAGTCTACGTCGTTTCTCAGGAGAACTGTGAGATCCTCTACCTCAACGGTGCTCTGAGAAGGTTGGCGGCAAAGGGCGCGGTGTCCTGCGGGGAGCCGTGCTATCGGATCCTGTGCGGGCGCGGCACCCCCTGCCCCGACTGCCGGGCACATCGGACGGACGGGAACACCGCATCCATCACGCCGGCCTTCACCGTGACTTCTCCCTGCAAACCTACCCCATCCGCTGGGATGACATCCCGGCATTTGCGGCCATCTGTGCCGATATCACAGAACCCCTCCCGGCGCAGGAAGCCTGCTCCTCGGTTTCCTCCACGCACCGCAGCCCCTCCAATGTCACGGAGCTCTACCGTGAGCTTCTGAACTGCTCCGACACCATGATTCAGGTCAGCGACTTTCAAACCCGGGAGATCCTGTACGCCAACCGGGCGGCCATCGATTTCGCGGGCCGGGCCCCAAACGGCATGGCGGGAAAAACGTGCTATGAATTTCTGTTTGGCAGAGGCTCTCCCTGTCCTTTCTGCCAGCTGTGCGGATGTGGGGAAACGGAAGGGCAGCGGGACGTGGTCTTGTCCGATCGATGCTACCTTATGAATTTCCGGCAGATCAGCTGGAACGGCCGCGACGCATTTATTGAGTACATGAGAGACATCACCACAGCGCGAAAATATGCCGAGGCGGAGCTGGAAGTCCGCAACGCCTCTTTTTCCGCCGTGGACAGCGCCCTGTCCGGAGGCACAATTATCGACCGTCTGGGCCTGGATCTGCCGCCTTTATATGTGTCGTCCAACTGTGAGAATTTTTTGGGTTACTCTCTGGAGGAATTCAAGGAGATGTACACCCGTCAGTACAAAGACATCATCCACCCGGAAGATTATCCGCAGGTGCTGGCCAAGAACCGGCAGCATACCCAGGCGCGGCCCAAACACTTTGAGATGGAATTTCGCTTCATCCGCAAGGACGGCAGCGTATTCTGGATCCTGGAAAAAGGCACTTATCTGGATGATTTTCAGGGAGAACCAGCCTATTTAATCATTTTTATCGATATATCTGAGCAAAAACGCACAGAGCAGGTTCTTTTTGAACGCAACGCCATCTTCGATGTGCTTTTGGAAACCAGCGGCCTGAGCATGTGGACCTATGACATCAGGACCAAAAGGGCCACGCCGATCAGCAGTAAAAAGCACCGTCGCCCCATGTCCTTGGGCGGGACGGCCAATTACCCGGAATCCGTGATCGCCACAGGCTTTATTCATGAAGAGAGTATGGAACCGCTGCGGCAGCTGATCCGGAAGGTGGACGAGGGGGTCCCCTCCGTTTCCGGGGATATTTGGTATCAGCCCGCAGACGGGGATATCCGGTGCGACAAGGTCACCTATTTGAACATTCGAAACGGCAGCGGCAAGATCATCCGTACCGTCGGCATCGCCGAAGACGTCACCGAGCAGAGGTTGGCACAGCAGCAGTTCGATGAGGAACTGCGCTATTCCGAATCGGCGCAAAGCGAGAAACTGCTGGTAAAGGTGCGCTGCAATCTCTCTCAAAGCAAAGTGGAGAGTTATATTGCAAAGGGGTCTGTGAGGATCTCCATGAGTGGGATGCCGTATGACCAGGGAATTGAAGCCCTTGCCGCCACCGGCTACACGGAGGAACAGCAAAATCGCATCCGCCGCATGCTGGGTACCGATCGGGTGCTGGAGGAGTTTGAAAAGGGGATCCACGAGTATCGGCTGGATTACCGCCGCAGGACTCACGACGGCAAGGTCCTGTGGGTCAATTCCACAGTCAAGACCTACCGGGACCTCAAAAGCGGGGACATCAAATCCTTCATGTACACCACCGATATCAATGACGAAAAAACAAACGAAGAGCTGATCTACACCGTCGCCACAACCGACTGCGACTACATCGCGCTCATCAATCTGGACACAAATGAATACCGCCTGTTCACCGGGAGCGTCAACGATACCATTCTGCCGTCCACGGGCACCTGCCCAAATTATGCCCAGTCTGTGATCGATATCGACACGGTCTGTGTGCACCCGGAGGATGTCCATCAGTGTATCCGGGACAACCTCGCCTTATGGCGGAACCGGTCTGGGACTCGTCATCTCCAAAAATCTGGTGGAACTGATGGGCGGCCGGATCTCGGTCAACAGCATCGTGGGGGTCGGCACAGAATTTGTGGTCACGGTCCCGCTGGGGCTCTGCCCGGAAAGGGCATGGCAAAAGGGTCCGAATATCTATCTGGAGAAGCTCTCGGCCCTGGTGGTGGACGATGAGGTCCTCATCTGCGAACAGGTGCGGAACCTCCTGCAGGAAATCGGCATACGGGCCGAATGGGTCTCCAGCGGACGTCAGGCGGTGGATCAGGTCGAACTGAAATGGGCTTCGCGGAAATACTACGACATCATTCTCATCGACTGGCGGATGCCGGATATGGACGGGATCGAGACCGCCCGGGAGATCCGCAGGATCGTCGGTCCCGATGTGACCATCATTATCATCGCCGCCTATGAGTGGGCGGAAATCGAAAAAGAGCCAAGGAGGCGGGGGTCAGCCTGCTGATCACCAAGCCGCTCTTTCCCTCCTCCCTTTTCTCCCCCCTTGAGCGCATTTTTTCGGAGAAAGCGACGGCCGCGCCGGAACACCCGGCGGAGGAATACGACTTCACCGGAAAGCGTGTGCTTCTGGTGGAGGAGCACCTCATGAACATCGAGGTGGCCCGGCGCCTGCTGGAGTCCAAAGGCATCACAGTGGAAGTGGCGGAAAACGGTCTGATGGCCATTGAGGCTTACGCCGCCAAACCTGTGGGCTATTTCAGCACAATTTTGATGGACATCCGGATGCCGGTCATGGACGGGCTGACGGCCACGAGATTGATCCGGCGGCTCAAAAAGGCCACCGCCGGGACCATCCCCATCATCGCCATGAGCGCAACGCCTTTGATGAGGATGTGGAAAAATCCATGACGGCGGGGATGAACGCCCATCTCTCCAAGCCCATCGAGCCTCAAACGCTCTTTGCCGCGCTCTATCGTTTCTTTCGGCAGGCCGAGCAGTAGAGGCCCCGGGCCTCATCCGCCGGGTGGGGGCAGCAGATGTTATCCCATCTGGCGGATGGCCTCGTCCACCACTTCAAAATGCTTCCGCATGGCCTGTTCCGCGGCCGGACCCTCCCGCCGCTGGAGCGCTGCGGCGATCTCCTCGTGGGCGCCCAGCAGCCGCTCCCGCTTTTCGGGATCCCCCACAATGCGCACGTACATGGTGCCGATAAATTCATCCACCGTGGAGACCATGGCACCGTAGATGGCCTGGATGAGCTTGTTGCCGCAGGCCTCGCAGAGCAGGTCGTGGTACTGCTGATCCAGCAGGGACGCCTTCTCCGCGTTCTCCTCCACTTTCATCTGCCGTGCCAGCCCTAAAAGGCGGGACGCCTGCTTGGGGGTGATGCGCGCCGCGGCCAGGAGCACCATCTCGCTCTCCATGCCCCGGCGGAGCTGGCTGATCTGCAAATAGTTGGTCTCCCCCAGCAGCATCATCATACGGATGCTCTCGCTGAGGTTGTTCTCCAGATCGCAGGAGACAAAATTGCCCGCTCCCTGTACGCTGGAGATGAAACCCATCAGGCTCATGGTGCGCAGCGCCTCCCGCACGGAGTTACGGCTCACCCCCAGCAGTTGGGCCAGATCCCGCTCGGGAGGCAGGGCATCTCCCCGCTTCAGGCTCCCCTGCCAGATCTCCTGCTTGATATAGCCCACGACTTTTTCATAGGCCTTTTCCGACTTGATATTCTTCTCTTCCACGTCCTACGCGTTCCTTTCTGCCCCCTGAGCTCTTCTTCCCATCATAGCATATTGTCTTTCCCGGAACAAGAAGGTCTTTCTTTAGAAAAACGGGTGCAGGCCGCGGCGCATCAAACGCCGCGGCCTGCACCCGCTCGCTTATATCAAATGGGGGACACAACTTTATTTGACGCCCATCCAGCCGGAGATGACCATGCGCTGCACCTCGCTGGTGCCCTCGTAGATCTCGGTGATCTTGGCGTCGCGCATCATGCGCTCAAAGGGATATTCCCTGGTGTAGCCGTAGCCGCCCACCAGCTGGACGCACTCCCGTGTGACCTGGCAGGCCACGTCGGAGGCAAAGAGCTTGGCCATAGCGGCCAGATGGCTGTAAGGCTCGCCGTCCTGCTTGGCCTGGGCGGCGCGGTAGAGGAGCATCCGGGCCGCGTCCACCTTGGTCTGGAGGTCGGCCAGCTGGAACTGGCTGTTCTGGAACTGGCTGATCCGCTTGCCGAACTGGATGCGCTCCCGGATGTAGGGGATGGTCTGGTCGATACAGCCCTGGGCGATGCCCACCGCCTGAGCGGCAATGCCCACACGGCCGCCGTCCAGGGTCATCATGGCGATCTTGAAGCCCTTGTTCAGCTCGCCCAGCAGGTTCTCCTTGGGGATCCTGCAATCCTGGAACACCAGCTCGCAGGTGGAGGAGCCGCGGATGCCCATCTTCTTCTCGTGGGCCCCCACGGTAAAGCCGGGGGTGCCCTTCTCCACGATGAAGGCGGAGATGCCGTGGTTTCCGGCCTCCTTGTCGGTCATGGCAAAGACCACGAACACGGAGGCAAAACCGGCGTTGGTGATAAAGATCTTGGAGCCGTTGAGGACCCAGTGGTCGCCCTTGTCCTCGGCCACCGTCTTCTGCATGGCCGCGTCGGTGCCGGCCCCGGCCTCGGTCAGGCCGAAGGCGCCCAGCTTCTCACCGCTGCACAGTCCGGGCAGATACTTCTGCTTCTGCTCCTCGGTGCCGAAGGTGGCGATGGGCCAGCAGCACAGGGAGGAGTGGGCCGAGACCATGACAGAGGTGGTGGCGCAGTGCTTGGCCAGCTCCTCGCAGCAGGCCACATAGGTCAGATAGCTCATACCCGCGCCGCCGTACTCCTCGGGGTAGGCGATGCCCATCATCCCCATGTCGGCCAGAGCGTGCCAGGTCTCCTCGGGGAAACGCTCGTTCTCGTCCACCTCGGCGGCCTTGGGGGCCACCTCTTTTTCGCAGAACTCATGGAGCATATCCAGGACGTCCTGCTCCTCTTCGCTGAAATGGAAATTCATAACCGTTCCCTCACATTCTGTTTTCGGGCCGTTTTAGCCGCGCATTTTTTTGATCTCGGCGGTCAGGGCGGGCACGATCTCCATGAGATCGCCCACAATGCCGTAGTTGGCCACGCCGAAGATGGGCGCGTCCGGATCCTTGTTGATGGCCACGATCACGTCCGAGGAGGACATGCCGGCCAGATGCTGAATGGCGCCGGAGATGCCGCAGGCGATGTAAAGCTTGGGTCCCACGGTCTTGCCGGTCTGGCCCACCTGGTGGGCGTGGCTGATCCAGCCGTTGTCCACGGCGGCGCGGGAGGCACCCACGGTGGCGCCCAGCACGTCGGCCAGCTCCCGGATGCACTGGAAGCCCTCGGCGCTGCCCACGCCCCGGCCGCCCGAGACGATGATGTCGGCGCCCTCCAGGTCCACCAGCTCTCCGGCGGCCTCACTGATGACCTCCCGGATCTGGGTGCGGATGTCCGCCGCCGCCACATGGAACTCCTCCCGGACGATTTCGGCGTGGCCGGCGCACTCGGCGTTTTTCTTAAAGACGCCGGGCCGGATGGTGCCCATCTGGGGACGGCTCTCAGGGCACATGATGCAGGCCATGAGGTTGCCGCCGAAGGTGGGACGGGTCCAGATGATATTTCCGCTCTCGGCGTCGATGTCCACCCCGGTGCAGTCGGCGGTCAGGCCGGTCTTGAGGCGGCTGGAGAGGCGGGGGGCCATGTCCCGGCCGTTGACCGTGGCGCCGATGAGCATGCTGGTGGGGCCGTATTTCTCCACCAGGTAGCATAGTGCGGCGGTATAGGCGTCGGTGCTGAATTTCTGATATTCCTCGCTGTCCAGAACGATGATCCGATCCGCGCCATGGGCATTGGCCTCGGCCACCGCCGCGTCGGTGTGGCTGCCGACCACCACAGCGACCAGCGCGCCGCCCTGTCGATCGGCCAGCTCCCGGCCGGGTGTGAGCAGCTCGATGCCCACATTCTTGGCAGAGCCGTCTTCCTTGGTTTCAATGAGGACCCAAAGATCCTTTGTTTTGGTTTCCATGTCGGCTCCTCCTCAAATCACATGGGTGGCGCTGAGCAGCTCGTACAGCTTGGCCGCCGTCTCTTCCGCAGTTTCTTCCTTGATCATGGTCCCGGCCGTCTTGCGGGGCGGGACAAATGTCTTTTTCACCTTGGTGGGGGACCCGTTCAGTCCGGCCCGTGTCAGATCGATGTCGGTCAGGTCGGCGGCGGTGATCTCCTTGATCTCCGCCTTCCGGGCCGCCATCTTGCGCTTGATGGTGGGGAAGCGGGGGTCGAAGGCGGGCTTGGTGAAGGTGACCAGACAGGGGAAGGACACGCCCACCACCTGCTTTTCATCCTCGCCCTCCCGCAGGACGCTCAGGCCCGTTTCCTCGGCGGTGGCCTCCAGGCCGTAAGTGACCTGGGGCCAGCCGAGGTGCTCGGCCAGCTCGGGCCCCACCTGCGCGGTGTCGCCGTCGATGGCCTGTTTGCCGCAGAATACCGCGTCAAACTTGGCCCCCTCCAGTTCCTCCACCTTGCGCACGGCGCAGGAGAGGATGTAGCTGGTGGCCAGGGTGTCGGAGCCGCCGAAGGCCCGGTCTGTCACCAGGTAGGCTTGGTCGGCCGCCATGGCCAGACAGTCCCGAAGGGCGCTCTGTGCCTGGGCGGGGCCCATGGTGAGTACCACGATCCGGGTGGCGGGATCCTGATCCTTGATGCGGGCCGCCGCCTCCAGGGCGTAGCCGTCAAAGGGGTTCAAAATGCTGGGCACGCCGTCGCGGACCAGGGTGTTGGTCACCGGATCGATCTTGATCTCGTTGGTATCCGGCACCTGCTTGATGCATACCAGAATGTTCATAACGCAGCTCCTTTTTCGTTGATGTCCGAGCCCGGCAGGGGCGGCAGACTCACTGAATATCGCAAACCTTTCCGGGGTTCAGGATCATCTTGGGATCGAAAACCTGCTTGATGCCCTTCATGAGACGGATGCTGGTCTCTCCCAGGGCCTCCTTCAGGTACTTGGCCTTGCCCATGCCGATGCCGTGCTCGCCGGAGATCTGTCCCCCCAGTTCCATGGTCTTCTGGTAGATATCGGACATAAAGGCATCCACCTGCTTGCGGAACTCCGCCTCTTCCATGGTGTTGGAGCAGGTATAGATGTGCAGGTTGCCGTCTCCGGCATGTCCGAAGTACTTGACCTCGAAGTCATAGTTCTGCTTGGTATCGGCCACAAAGCGGACATAGGCGGAGATCTGGTTGACCGGCACCACCACGTCGCACTCGTCCAGCAGCTTGGTCTGCTCCTCGATGCCCTCCAGGAAGGAGGACCGGGCCGCCCACACATCCTTCATCTTGGGGGCGGTGTCGGCCACCAGCACGTCCAGCGCTCCCTGCTCCAGCAGGAACTCGGCGGCCCGCTCCACCAGGGCGTCCAGCTCGTCCTGGCTGTCCCCGTCGAAGGTGATGAGCAGGTAGGCGCCGATCTCGGTGCCGTCGATCTGCTTGGGGAAGGTCTGCTTGCCCAGGTACTCCTCGGAGGAGACCAGGATCTCCTTCTCAAAGAACTCCAGCGCCTGGGGCTTGAAGCCCTCCCGGGTGATCTTGGGCACGGTGGAGGTGCAGGCGTCCAGGTCCTCGAAGGGGACCATCAGGCTGATGGTGGCCTTGGGGGCGGGGATGAGCTTCAGGGTCAGCTCGGTAATGATGCCCAGCGTGCCCTCAGAGCCGCACAGCAGATTGGTCAGGCTGTAGCCCGAGCTGGTCTTGGAGACCGTCGCGCCGAAATGTGCCACCTCGCCGGTGGGCAGGACCACGGTCATGGCTTTCACATAATCCCGGGTGCAGCCGTACTTCACCGCCCGCATGCCGCCGGCGTTGGTCGCCACATTGCCGCCCAGGGTGGCCATCTTCTCACCGGGATCGGGGGGATACATGCAGCCGTGGGTCAGGGCGTCGTCGGCCAGCTGCTGGAGCAGCACGCCGGGCTGCACGGTGACGGCAAAGTTCTCCAGGTCGTAGTTCAGGATCTTGTTCATCCGCATGGTGCACAGCACCACCCCGCCGTGGATGGGCGTGCAGCCGCCCACCAGGCCGGTGCCCGCGCCCCGGGTGGTCACCGGAACGTTGTGCTCATAGCAGACCTTCATGATGCCGGCCACCTCTTCGGTGGTCAGCACGTCGACGGCCGCCTCGGGCATCCGGGTGCCGTAAATGGGCATCTCGTCCCGGGCGTAGTCGGGGTTGACGTCGGCGCCCACGGCCACCCGGCCGGGCACCACTTTTTCCAGTTCTGCGAGGATCTCAGGCGTGACAGAATTGTACTGCGGCATAAAAATTCCCCCATATGTTCAATTTGATCGTCTGCGGAACGCAGCGGTTTTCTGGTTTACGGGCACACCATGACGGAGATCCCGTTAGGGATGACCACCAAATGGGCCTCTTCGCCCTTGGCCGCCCGGGCCCGGGCCAGCGCGGTATCCACGTCGGGGGCCCACTCCATCTTCATATCCTCCACCATCTGCCGCTGGGCAGGATCGGTGATGTAGATCACCCGGTGGCGGCACAGCACCCGCGCCAGGATCTGATACTCCCACTGGTCGGGGCGGGTCTTGTCCTGAGGCGTGGCCAGGATCTCTTCGGTGAGGGCCTGGGGCGAGGCACAGGTCTTGAGCGCCTGGTAGAAGCTCTCTCCGCCGTGTCCGTCGGAGCAGGAGCTCACCATCAGAAGCACCGCCCCCGGCGCGGCGGCGGCCTCTGCGGCGGTCAGCCCCTTCACGCTCTGGTAAAGATTCTGGTCCAACGGGTAGCCGCCGTTGGAGGAGATCACGATGTCCCCCTTCCGCTCCGGCTTCACCCGGCAGTAGTCCAGCAGCATCCGGCACCCGGCCTCGTGGGCCTGGAAGGGGTCGCCCGCGAAGGCGGCCGCCACTTTCTTGTCCTCGTCGATGATCACGTTGACGATGTAGGCCAGATGGGCCAGACGGCAGGCCTCCAGCATATCCCGATGGAGTGGATTCCCCTCCAGCACCCCGGTGCGGGCAAAAGGAGAGGCGATAAACTGGGAGCAGTGGTTCCCCAGCACGGTCACCTGGTCGCAGATGCCGGGGAGCACGCTCTTGCGGCCCCCGGAAAAACCCGCGAAGAAGTGGGGCTCGATAAATCCCTCGGCCACCAGCAGTTCGGCATCGGCCGCCGTCCGATCGATGACACAGCGGGCGCCGGAGGGCAGCACGCCGACGTCCACATTGCTCCCGGCGTCCCGGCTGTCATGGATCACGATGCGCTCCCGGTGGTAGATCTCGCTTCCCAGTTTGGCCTCCAGCTCCCCGGCGCTGGAGGGCCGGTGAAACCCAGTGGCCACCAGAAGGGTGATCTCGATGTCCGGGTTCCCCTCCCGCAGCTCCGCCAGCAAAAACGGAAGGATGTGCCGGCTGGGCACCGGCCGGGTGTGATCGCTGATGATGACGGTACAGGTCTTTTTTCCCGCGCTCAGCTCCCGCAGTCGGGGGCTGCCGATGGGCTTTTCCATTGCGGCGCGGACCAGCTCGTCCTCCCCCGCCTCCGCCTTCAGCGTCCCGATGCGGGACTCCAGGATCTCCGCGCCGGTCAGATCGTCCTGCAGGGGCATAGTGGTTTTTCCAAAGGGAATGTTCAGTGCCATATCCTGACCTCCCATGGATCGGCATCTCTGCCGGTCCAAAATTGGTTCTACCTTTATTTCGAGCCAGATTATAGCACGGATATTTTTTTCCTGCAACCCCATATACTTCATTTTTTCACTTTTTCTGTTTTGCCCATTTTCTCCGTCAAAATATGTTCATAATCACCATTTTTATTTATTTTGCTCCAGTGTTATTGACAGTTTTTTAAAAAAGAGCTATGCTCAAAGAACAATTTCATACCCAAGCCGCAATGATTCAGGTACTCTTTCTCTCAAAAATATGGTACTACCAAATTAATGTGCTCTGTGCGAGCGATTTTGTGAGGAGGCCCCCATCATGTCTTTTCTGCAGTCCTGTCTGGCCATGCTCCCCATCTTGTGGATCATCTTTGCCCTCACCGTACTGAAACTGCCCGGCCACAAAGCCTGTCTCGGCGCGCTGGCCGTGGCGGTGGTCCTGGCCCTGTCGATGTGGAAGATGCCCCCTGTGGACTGCGCCACCTCCGCGCTGGAAGGCTTTGCTTCCGCCCTGTGGCCCATCATCCTGGTCATCATCGCCGCCATCTTTACTTACAACCTGGTGCTGAAAACCGGCGGAATGGAGGTCATCAAGGGTCTGCTCACCGGCGTGTCCTCCGACAAGCGCATCCTCATCCTGTTGGTGGGCTGGTGCTTCGGCGGCTTTCTGGAGGGAATGGCCGGATTCGGAACGGCCATCGCCATCCCCGCCAGTATGCTGGTGGGCCTCGGGATGGATCCGGTCCAGGCCTGCATCGTGTGTATGCTGGCCAACGCCTTCCCCACCGCCTTTGGCTCGGTGGGGATCCCCACGGTAACCCTGGCCGGGGTCACCGGGCTGGAAGCCCTCCCCCTCTCCTTCACCACGGTGGTGGAGATGGTCCCCTTCATGATCCTCATCCCCTTCTTTATGGTGGCCGCTGGGGGCGGAGGGGTCAAGGCACTGAAGGGCGTCCTCGGCATCACTCTGGCCTCCGGCGTCTCCTTTGTGGTCCCAGAGCTGATCGTCTCCCGGTACCTGGGGCCGGAGCTCACCGTGATCGTTGGGTGCATCGTCTCCCTGCTGTGCACCATTCTGCTGGCCCGGGGGCGCAAAAACGTCCCGGTCCCCGCCGAGTACGACATGGGCGCCTCCGCCGCCGCCCCCTTGAAGACCTCGCCCGCTCCCCAGATGAAGCCGCTGGTGGCCTGTCTGCCCTTCCTGCTGATCTTCGCCCTGCTGCTGCTCACCTCCAAGCTGGTCCTGCCGGTGAACAGCTTCCTGTCCGCGTTCAAATCCACCTTCTCCATCAGCACCGCCGCCTCCGCCGGGACCACCACCTTCAGCTGGCTGAACACCCCGGGCGTGCTGATCTTCCTGGCCGCCATCGTGGGCGGACTGGTGCAGAAGGCCTCTCCCCGGCTGATGCTGGACACTCTGCTGGCCACCCTGAAGCAGATGACCAAGACCATCATCACCATCATGTCCGTGCTGGCCGTGGCCAAGATCATGACCTATTCCGGCATGATTTCCGACATCGCCGCCCTCTTTGTGACGCTCACCGGGCGCTTTTATCCCTTTGTCGCCCCCGCCATCGCCGCCATTGGGGCCTTCGTCACCGGCAGCGGCACCAACACCGAAGTTCTGCTGGGCAGACTCCAGACCGAGGCGGCCGCCGCCATCGGAGCTTCCTCCTACTGGCTGGCTGCCGCCAACTCCGTGGGCGCCGGGATCGGCAAGATCGTAAGCCCCCAGTGCATTGCCACCGCGGTGGCCGCCGTTGGGATTTCCGGGCAGGACAGCGCAGTGCTCAAAAAGATCCTCCCCTGGGTTGCGGTCCTGCTGGTGCTCGCCAGTCTGGTGATCGGCTTCAGTCAGCTTCCCCTGTGACCCCTCGATTCGGCAGGATTTAGCTGGGATTTTCTGTAAAGTGTATATATTTTACAGATTATACCATCTCAATCTCTTGTCTCTCAGCAGATGGAAAGGAAACACTCTTGCAGCCCTCCTCCGGGCAGGCAGTCACATTTTGAGTTCCCCTGTCGGGACATGTCCCCCTTTTCCCCCCTAAAAACCAAACAGGCGGAGCCGGCTCTTCGTGCCGGCTCCGCCTGTTTGGTAAAAAGGGCCCCGCAGCCCCAGGCGTTTTCCGCCCGGAACACCCGGCCGTGGTTGCCTTCGCCCCCGAAAACGTGCTATACTGAGACAAACAAGAGGGGGGATCCGAATTGGAGAGCTTATTTGCCTGTCCCAACTGCGGCAGGCCGCTGGAGCGGGAGGCAAACGGATACGCCTGCCCCGCCGGCCACCGCTTCGATCTGGCCCGGGAAGGTTATGTCAACCTGCTTCCCGCCAACTTTCAGCACTCCAAGGCCCCCGGGGACGACAAGGAAATGGCCCGCGCCCGCACCCGGTTTCTGGACGGGGGCTGGTATTCCCCGCTGCGGGAGCGCCTTTGCCGTCTGCTGGACCTCCACACCGGCTCCGCCCCCGCCCTGCTGGATGCCGGCTGCGGAGAGGGCTGGTACACCGCCGCCCTGGCGCGGGTGGTCTCCGGCAAGGGCGGACGGACAGCCGGAGTGGATCTTTCCCGGCCCTCGGTGAAAAAGGCGGCCCGACGGTGCCCGGAGGCCGAGATCGCGGTGGCTTCGGTCTACCGCCTGCCGGTGGCCGACACCTCCATGGACGCCGTGGTAAACTGTTTTTCCCCTCTGGCCGCCGGGGAATTCCGGCGGGTGATCCGGCCCGGCGGCTGTTTTCTCTATGTGGTGCCGGGGCCCCGGCATCTCTGGGAGCTCAAGCAGGTACTCTATGACCGCCCCTATGAAAATCCCGTAAAAGAGGAAGTCTACCCCGGCTTCCGCGCCCTGGGCTCGGAGGCGGTGGAGACCTCCTTCCTGCTCCCCGGTCCCCAGAGCATCCGGGATCTCTTCTGTATGACGCCCTATTACTGGAAAACCCCAAAGGCGGGGGCCGAGCGTCTGGCGGCGCTGGACACGCTGTCGGTCACCGCCCAGTTCCGCATTCTCTGCTTCCGCCGGGAGGAATCAACTCCCTGAAAACACGAAAAAGCTGTCCCCGCTCTGTGGGGACAGCTTTTTTATGGGCATTAGCCGCCCAGGTATGCCTTTTTGACGCTCTCGTCGTTCAGAAGCTCCGCCCCTGTGCCGCTGGTGACGATCTTGCCGGTCTCCAGCACATAGCCCCGGTCGGCCACCGACAGGGCCATCTGGGCGTTCTGCTCCACCAGAAGGATGGTGGTGCCCGCCTTGTGGAGGGACTGGATGATGTCGAAGATCTGATCCACCAGAATGGGAGCCAGGCCCATGGAGGGCTCATCCAGCATCAGCAGCCTGGGAGAGGACATGAGCGCCCGGCCCATGGCCAGCATCTGCTGTTCCCCGCCGGAGAGGGTGCCCGCCGTCTGCTTCCGGCGCTCCTTGAGGCGGGGGAACTGCGCGTAGACCTTCTCCAGCCCCGGATCCACCTCGGAGCCGGGCCGGGTGTAGGCACCCATCTCCAGATTCTCCTCCACGGACATCTGGAGAAATACCCGCCGCCCCTCGGGAACGTGGGCCAGGCCCATTTCCACGATCTTATGGGGTTTGACGCCCAGGAGGGACTTCTCCTGAAATTCCACTCCGCCGGTCTTGGGGTGGAGCAGGCCGGAGATCGTTTTCAGCGTGGTGGACTTGCCCGCGCCGTTGGCGCCGATGAGGGTGACCACTTCCCCCTCGTTGACCTCGAAGGAAACTCCCTTGATGGCGTGGATGGCGCCGTAGTATACGTTGATGTCGCTGACGCTTAACAGTGCCACGGCTCAGCCCTCCTTCCTGGTGCCCAGATAAGCCTTGATGACCTCCGGGTTGTTCTGGATGTCCTTGGCGGTGCCCTTGGCGATGATCCTGCCGAAGTTGAGCACGCAGATGCCCTCGCAGATGTTCATGACAAGGGACATGTCGTGTTCGATGAGCATGACGGCAATCTGGAAGGTGTCCCGGATCTTGACGATGTTCTCCATGAGCTCGGCAGTCTCCGAGGGGTTCATTCCGGCGGCGGGCTCATCCAGAAGAAGGAGCGAGGGGTTGGTACCCAGAGCCCGGACGATCTCCAGGCGGCGCTGGGCTCCGTAGGGCAGGCTGCCCGCCTCGTGCTCGGCCAGGTCCTGCATGTCAAAGATGGACAGCAGTTCCAGCGCCCGCTCCCGGGCCCCCTTCTCCTGCCGCCAATAGGCGGGAGAGCGGAGAATGGCTGTGGGCAGACGGTATTTCATGGAGGAGTGCAGGCCGATGAGCACGTTCTCCATCACGGTCAGCTTGGAGAAAAGGCGGATGTTCTGGAAGGTTCGGGCGATGCCTGCGTGATTGACCTGCACGGTGTTCATTCCGGCAGTATCCATGCCCCCCAGCAAAATAGTGCCCCGGGTTGGCTGATAGACCTTGGTCAGGAGGTTGAACACCGTGGTCTTGCCCGCGCCGTTGGGGCCGATGAGTCCGGCGATCTCGGTGCGGCCAATGGCCATGTTGAACTCGTCCACGGCGGTCAGCCCGCCGAAGTCGATGCCCAGATGCCGGCATTCCAGGATGGGGCTCTTGTCCACGTCCCGCTCGGGGATGATATTGGTGCTGGGCACCGGGACCAGCTTGGCGTCCTCGTTGTACCTTTTCATTTCGCCGCCTCCTTTTTCTGGGGTTTGCGGCCGATGCCGATCCGCTCCAGGATGCGGGAGAGGGAGAAGTCATAGTCCCCCAAAAGGCCGGTGGGTTTGAAGATCATCATGAGAATGAGAACGGCAGAATAGACCACCATCCGGTACTCGGAGAAGCCGCGCAGGGCCTCCGGCAGAACAGTGAGCACACCGGCCGAGAGGATGGAGCCCAGCATGGAGCCCATGCCGCCCAGCACCACCATGACCAGGATCTCGATGGACTTCATGAACCCGAAGCCGCCGGGCTGGAGCGAGCCCAGGTTGCCCGCGTACAGGCATCCGGCCACACCGGCGAAGAAAGCGGATATGGTGAAGGCCATGACCTTGTAATAGGTGGTGTTCACACCGCAGGACTCGGCGGCGATCTCATTCTCCCGGATGGAGAGGATGGCCCGGCCGTGGCGGGACTTCATCACCATATGGATCACCAGGCAGGTCAGAATAATACACAGCGCCACATTCAGCACGTTTGTGACCTTGGGGATCCGCTTCAGACCGGAGGCGCCGTAAGTAAAGTCAAAGCCCAGCACGGAGTCGATGTTGGTGATGACCACCCGGATGATCTCTCCAAAGCCCAGGGTAATGATGGCCAGGTAGTCGCCCTTGAGCCGCAGGGCGGGGATGCCGATCAGGATGCCGAACACGGCGGCCACGATCCCGGAGAGCACAATGGCGGCAATCACATAGAACACATACTGCCCGCCGGATGCCTGGGCGGCATCCACTGCTTTGAGGAAGATGCCGCCGGTGTAGGCCCCCACCGCCATAAAGCCCGCGTGGCCAAGAGGAAGCTGGCCCAGATAGCCGGTAGCCACGTTGAGGGAGACCGCCAGGATGATGTTGATGCCCACCAGGATCAAAATCTTGGTATAGTAACCCGTCAGGGCCCCGCTGGCGGTCAGGGCCTGCAGACAGACCACCAGCAGGATCATCAGTACGCCGTTGATGGCGTAGCGGGCGGGCATGGAAAGGATGCCCCTGCGTTTGCTGACACTCATTTTCCCGCCCCCCTTACACTTTTTCCACAATGGGCTTGCCCAGAAGCCCGGTGGGCTTCACCAGCAAAACCACAATGAGGATGGCAAAAACCACGCCGTCCTTCCACACTGACAGCCCGGCAGCGGAGACCAGAGCCTCGGCAAGTCCGATGGCAAAGCCTCCCACCATGGCCCCGGGGATGGAGCCGATCCCGCCCAGCACGGCAGCCACGAAGGCCTTCAGGCCCAGCATGGAGCCCATGGTGGGGCTGGCCTGGGGATAGGCGCACAGGTAAAGCACCGAGCCGATGCCTGCCAGCGCGGAACCCACCGCAAAGGTAAAGGAGATGGTCCGGTTCAGGCTGATGCCCATCAGCTGGGCCGCACCCATATCCTCGCTCACCGCCCGCATGGCTTTGCCCAGTTTGGTCTTTTGCACCAGAAAGGTGAGGGCCGCCATGGAGAGAATGGAGACCACCAGGGTGAGCATGGCCGGGAAACTCACCGTCACGCTGCCCAGAGAGAGACTGGGTCCGCTGACCAGCGTGGGGACCGTCTGCGCCCCCGCGCCGAAAATCAGCTGAAAGCCGTTTTCCAGCAGGAAGGACACGCCGATGGCGGTAATGAGCAGGCTCAGCCGGGGTGCGGAGCGCAGGGGGGTATAGGCCAGCTTCTCAATGAGCATGCCCAGGAGGGTACAGGCGATGATGGCCAGCAGCATGGACACCACCGGGTGAAGGCCCAGATTGCTCATGGAGTACCACACCACGTAAGCGCCCACCATGATGATGTCGCCGTGGGCAAAGTTCAGCAGCAGGATAATGCCGTAGACCATGGAATAGCCCAAAGCGACCAGCGCATAGATCGAGCCGGACTGCAGGCCGTTGATGACCTGGCTGACAATGGTGGAAAACAAGGGTCATCCGTCCTTTCTCTTTCAAATTCTCTTGACAATCTCTCTGCTGGGTATGCGCGGGAAGCGGGCGGCCACAGGCCGCCCCTGCGGCCTCTCCGCAGAGGTGACCTCTGATCGCCCGTGTTCCGGGGAAAAGCCGTGCGGGAGGGAAGCGTTCCCTCCCGCACAGAGGCTTTTGGAAAGATCCTTAGAACATCTCGGAGAAGACTTCCTTGCCGCCCTCCAGCTTCATCATGGCGGCGGACTTGATGGGGTTGTTGTACTCGTCGAACTCATAAGTACCGGTAATGCCCTCCAGCCCCTTGGTGGCCTTCATGGCGTCGATGACAGCCTGCTTATACTCGTCGGTGCCGGCCTCCAGGCCCGCATCCTCCGCAGCCTTCAGGGCATTGCACATCAGCATGGCGGAGTCATAGCCCAGAGGGGCAAACATGTTGGGCACATCCTCGTTGTACTTGGCGGTATAGGCGCTCTCGAACTGAGCCACGGCGGGGGTACCGGCGGCATAGCCGGAGCAGTAGACCGCGCCTTCCAGATCCTCGGCGCTGGCGTACTTGGCGATAGAGCCCCAGCCGTCGCCGCCCAGGAAGGTACTGGTGACACCCACCTGACGGGCCTGGGTCACGATCATGCCGGAGTCCTCATAGTAGTTGGGGCAGAACACCACGTCGGGATTGGATGCGGCCACGTTGGTCATCTGGGCCTTAAAGTCCACATCGCCCTTGGCATAGGCCTCTTCGTTGGTGACGGTGATGCCCAGCTCCCCGCACTTGGCCACGAAGGCGTCCTTCAGGCCCTCGGCGTAGTCGTTGCCGGTCTCGAAGATGACGGCGGCGGTGGCGGCGCTCAGCTTATCTTTGGCGTACTGGGCCATTTTCTCGCCCTGGAAGGGGTCGATAAAGCAGGAGCGGAACACGTTGGTGCGGATCTCGCTGTCCGCCTTCTCAGGGTCCAGCATGGTCACGCCCGCGGCAGTGGCGGAAGCGGTGATCTGGGGCATGTTCATATCATAGGTCTCATCGGCCACGGCGATGGTTGCGCCGGTGAGGACAGAGCCGATCAGAGCGGTGATCCCGTCGCCCACCAGGCGGTTGTAAGCGTTGACGGCCTCGGTGGCGTCGCCCTTTTCGTCATAGGCAATGGCCTTCACGGTCTTGCCGTTGATTCCGCCCTTTTCATTGAGCTGGTCGATGTAGAGCATCACGCCGTTCTGCACGGCATTGCCGTAGACGGCGTTGTCGCCGGTGGTGTTGGCCAGAACGCCGACCAGGATCTCGCCGCCCTCGGCAGCGGGAGCGCCGGATCCCGCCGCCGCGGACCCTGCAGGGGCCTTGGACTCGGCGGGAGTTCCGCCGCCGCAGCCGGTGAGCAGACCGGCAGTCATCGCACCGGCGAGCGCAAGAGCAAGAATACGTTTCTTCATTTCATCCTACCTCCTTTAGATTGTTGACAATTATACGTTTCTCTCTCAAAATTGTCAACCGTTTTTTTGCATAATATCGCCGCTCCTTCCGTGGACTTTTTCTCTCTGCTCAAATCACCAGTCCACCGTTCGCGGAAAGCACCTGTCCGGTGACAAAGTCGGCCGCCGGAGAACACAGGAACGACACGCAGCCAGCAACGTCCGCCGCCGTTCCGAGACGCCCCAGCGGAGTCTCCTCCGCTAATTCCGCCAACGCCTCCTGCCCCAGCTTTTGATTCATTTCCGTGTCGATGACTCCCGGGGCAACGCAGTTGACCGAGATGCCGGAGGGCCCCACCTCCTTGGCCAGCGCCCGGGTCAGCCCGATCACTCCCGCCTTGGCTGCGGAGTAGGCCGCTTCGCAGGAGGCCCCCACCTGTCCCCACATGGAAGACATCGTTACGATTTTCCCACTTTTTTGTCCGATCATATGGGGCAGCACCGCCCGGCAGCAGAAAAACACCCCATCCAGGTCAGTTCCCAGGACTTTTCGCCACTCCTCGTCCCTCATATCCTGAAGCAGCCCCTGCCAGGCCACGCCGGCATTGCATACCAAAATGTCAAGTTGACAAAATTTTTCTAACACAGTGTCAACCATTTTTTGAACCTGGGCACTGTCGGACACATCCGCCTGAACGGCGATCCCACCCAGTTCCTCTGCCAGGGACTCCGCCTGGGCCCGGGCAAAATGATAGTTGACGGCCACCCGGTACCCGTCGGCAGCCAGACGCCGGGCCACAGCCGCTCCGATCCCCCGGCTTCCTCCGGTGACGAGAGCAGTTTTCATACAAACACTTCCTTTTCCGGCGGTACGCCGCTTTGCAGCTATTGTACCACAAATTTTCCTCTTTTCATTGTAATTTTATCTTTCTCGTGATAGAATATCGAACTGATAGGAATAAACCCGCAAATAAAGGAGTATTCGATATGTTAGAGATCAGCCATCTGCGTTACGACGTGACGGCCGAGGACGGCGAGGCGCTGGGCATTCTGCGGGATGTCTCCCTCACCGTGGGGGACGGGAAACTGGTTGTCATCACGGGCCCCAACGGCGGCGGCAAGACCACTCTGGCCCGGACCATTATGGGCTTGAACCAATCCACCGGCGGCACCATCCGCTGGAACGGCGCCGACCTCACCGGGCTGTCCATCACCGAGCGCGCCCGGGCCGGGGTGAGCTACGGCTTTCAGCAGCCCCCCCGCTTCAAGGGCCTGAAGGTGCGGGATCTGCTGGCTCTGGCCGCCGGCAAGGATTCTCTGACTCCCGCCGAGGGCTGCCAGTACCTCACTCAGGTGGGCCTGTGCGCCGACGACTATATCGACCGGGAGGTGGACGCCTCCCTCTCCGGCGGCGAGGTCAAGCGCATCGAGATCGCCACCATTCTGGCCCGGAAGGCCGGACTGATGATCTTTGACGAGCCGGAGGCCGGCATCGACCTGTGGTCTTTCGCCAAGCTCACTGAGACGTTTGAGACCATCCACAAGCGGGGTGAGTCCACCCTGCTCATCATCTCACACCAGGAGCGTATCATCCAGCTGGCCGACGAGATCGTGGTCATTGAAAAGGGCGAGGTGGCCAAGCAGGGTCCCCGGGATGAGATCTTCCCCCAGATCATGGCCCGCACCGTGCCGGGCTGCGGCTATATGAAGGAGGCGGACCGCTGATGGACAAGACGGAGTGGAAAGTATTAAAGGAGATCGCCGAGCTGGAAAAGGTGCCCCAGGGGGCCTATAACTTCCGGGTCAACGGAAAGCTGGACGCCCGCTCGGTCACCGCCAACATCGATATCGAGTCCAAGGCCGACGGCAAGCCCGGCATCGACATCATCGTCAAGCCGGGCACCAAGGGCGAGAGCGTCCACATTCCCGTGGTCCTCAGCCAGTCCGGGCTCACCGATGTGGTGTACAACGACTTCTATATCGGCGAAGGGGCCGATGTGGACATCGTGGCCGGCTGCGGCATCCACAACACCGGCTGCGAGACCAGCCAGCACGATGGCATCCACGTGTTCCACATCGGGAAGAACGCCCGGGTGCGCTATGTGGAGCGCCACTACGGCGAAGGCCCCGGCACGGGAGAACGTATTCTCAACCCCCGCACCGAGGTCTATCTGGAGGAGGGCGCCTCCATCACCATGGAGATGACTCAGATCCGGGGCGTGGACTCCACCAAGCGGGACACCGTGGCGGTGGTGGGCGCCGGCGGCGAGTGCATCATCAACGAAAAGCTCCTCACCGACGGTGCGCAGTTTGCCGAGTCCAATGTGGAGATCGTCCTGGAGGGAGCCGATGCCACCGGGCGGGTGGTCTCCCGGTCCGTGGCCAAAGGCACCTCCAGGCAGGTGTTCCACCCCTGCATGACCGGCAAGGCCAAGTGCTTCGGCCACGTGCAGTGCGACTCCATCATCATGGATGATGCCCGCATCAAGTCCATCCCCGCCATCGACGCTCAGAGCGTGGACGCCCAGCTCATCCACGAGGCCGCCATCGGCCGCATCGCCGGGGACCAGATCCTCAAACTCATGACGTTGGGTCTCACCGAGCAGGAAGCCGAAGAAAAAATTCTGGAAGGCTTCCTGGATTGATGGGAGCGGCCCTTGCTGGCGGGGGCAAAAGTTCCCGTTTTTTCCGGGACAAGAGCCAGTTGGAGGTCTCAGGACGGCAGTTGGTCCTCTCCATTATGGATGCTCCCCTCACCTTTTGCCGTGAGCTCTTTTTAATGAGCAACTTCCAAGGTAAATTTGATCTCCCCGGTGTGGTGGCGCTCTCCGACACCTACCAGAATGCCGTGCCTCTGGGCGTCATTCTGGCCGGACTCTCCGCTGGCAGGAGAAGAATCTCATAGCGGCCTGCCGTGACATGCCCTTCCTTTCCCAGAGCCGGCAATGCGCCTGCTGGAGGTGTGTGGAGATCATTCATCCTGTATTCCCCCAGTAGGCAAAAAATTTTGACCTTTCTTTGCTGTCTACGACCGCCGCCTTCTTCTCAGGGCAGAGGAACTGCTCCTGGCCGGGAAACGTCGCGTCTGTGGCCTCTATGAGGGGACAGACACCCTGTTCCCGGACTGTGGGGACTGGTACCGGACGGGAGATCCCCCGTCTACAACATCAACTATCCCGAAAATCTGGAGCTGCTTTTATAATACTGATTCTCCGAGCCTGTCTGCCTACGGCGTTTCGCTAGGGCAGTCCGGCCTGGGTTCTGCTGGAAACGGCGGGGCCTTCCGTGCTTGAAAAGGAGAGACCGCCGGGACGCAGACCTTCTGCGCCTCCAGTTGGTCCCTGCTTTTTCAAAAAGCAGGGACTTTTTTATCCCCCAAAGGAGGCGCATCCTATGCCCGCCATCCCCGTGTGGTCTCTTGTCGCTCTGTCCAACACCGGCAAGACCACCTTCCTGGAAAAGCTGATTCCCGCCCTGCGGGTTCTGGGCCTGTCGGTGGGTGTGGTCAAGCACGACGCCCACGACTTTGAACTGGACCACGAGGGTAAGGACACCTTTCGCCTGAGTCAGGCAGGGGCAGAGGTGACCGCCATCCTCTCAGACACTCAGTTTGCCCTCCGCCAAAGAGGGGCCCTTTCCCCTGAGGAGGCGGTGGCCCGGGTGACGGGCGTGGATCTCATCCTCACCGAGGGCTTCAAGCACGGTCCCTGGCCCAAGCTGGCCCTCTGCCGGGCGGGCAGCGCCCCGGCGGTGCCGCTGGAAAACTGCGCCGCCCTCATCACCGACACGCCCCCGGCCTCCTGCCCCATTCCCGTCTTTTTTATCGACGACCCCACACCCCTGGCCCTCTGGCTGGCGGGCCAATGCAAGGAGGAAACGCCATGAAGCTCATTCGTACCGAAGACGCGGCGGGGCACGTGCTCTGCCACGACATGACCCGCATCGTCAAGGGGGTCTCCAAGGGCCCCGCCTTCCGGAAGGGGCACATCGTCGCTCCGGAGGACATCCCCCTGCTGCTGTCCATGGGGAAGGAAAATCTCTACGTCTGGGAAAAGGAACCGGGGATGCTCCATGAGGATGAGGCCGCCCGGATCCTCTATCAGATCTGCGCGGGGGACGCAGAGAATCTGCGTCCCTCCGAGGTGAAGGAGGGCAAGATCGAAGTTTCCGCCGGAGAGGACGGCCTGCTGCTGGTGGACATCCCAAGGCTGAAGGCCGTCAATTCTCTGGGCGGACTCATGATTGCCACCCGGCACAGCCATCTCCCGGTAAAACGGGGGGACAAGCTGGCGGGGACCCGGATCATTCCCCTGGTCATCCGGGAGGACAAGCTGGCTGAGGCCCGCGCCGCCGCCGGGGAGATCCCCCTGCTCTCTCTCAGGCCCTTCCGGGCCAGGAAGGTGGCCATTGTCACCACCGGCAGCGAGGTGCGAAAGGGGCTCATCACCGACACCTTCACCCCCGTGCTGGAGGAAAAGGTGGGTGAGTACGGCTGCTCTGTCTTGGGCCACGTCTGCCCCGGGGATGACCCCGCCGCCATCACTGCCGCCATCCTGGACTTCAAGCGGCAGGGGGCCGAGCTCATTCTCTGTTCCGGCGGCATGAGTGTGGACCCCGACGACAAGACCCCCCTGGCCATCAAAAACACCGGCGCGCGGGTGGTGAGCTACGGTTCCCCCGTCCTCCCGGGAGCCATGCTGATGGTGTCCTATCTGGACGCTGTGCCTGTGGTGGGCCTGCCCGGCTGCGTCATGTACGCCAGGCGCACCGTATTTGACCTGGTCCTCCCCTGCTTCCTGGCCGACGTGCCGGTGACGGCGGAGGACCTGGCCGCCATGGGCCACGGCGGTCTGTGCCTGAGCTGCGGGACCTGCACCTGGCCCAACTGCGGCTTCGGAAAGGGGTGGTGAGGATGCCTCTCAACCACTTTGACGCCGCCGGGAACGCCATCATGGTGGACGTCTCTCAAAAGGCGGATACCGTCCGTCAGGCCACCGCGGCGGGCCGCATTCTGGTCAGTTCGGACTGCTTCGAGGCCATTCGCTCCGGCACCGCCAAAAAAGGGGACGTGCTGGGGGTGGCCCGGGTGGCCGGGATCATGGCCACCAAGCGCACCAGCGAGCTCATTCCACTCTGCCACCCCCTGCCTCTCACCAAGGTCTCGGTGGAGTTTGCCCTTCTGGAGGAACTGCCCGGGGTGGAGGCGGTGTGCACCGCATCCTGCACCGGCAAGACGGGGGTGGAGATGGAGGCTCTCACGGGCTGCACTGTCGCCCTTCTCACCATCTACGACATGTGCAAGGCCATGGATCGGGGCATGACCCTCACCGGGGTCTACCTCCGGGAGAAAGACGGGGGCAAGAGCGGCCGCATTGAAAACGCCGTCCCCCGGGGGGAGGCCCGATGACGGACGGGTTCGGGCGGAAAATCGACTATCTCCGGCTTTCCATCACCGACCGGTGCAATCTGCGCTGCCGGTACTGCATGCCCGAGGAGGTTCCCTTTGTGCCCCATGGGGACATTCTTCGCTACGAGGAGATGGTGCGTGTCTGCGCCGCCGCCGCCCGGCTGGGGGTGGACACCATCAAGGTCACCGGCGGAGAGCCGCTGGCCCGAAAGGGCTGCGCCGGTCTGGTCGCCGCGCTGAAGGCTGTCCCCGGTATTCGAAAGGTGACTCTCACCACCAACGGTGTCCTGCTGGCCCAGCAGCTTCCCGGACTTCTGTCGGCGGGGCTGGATGGGGTCAACATCAGTCTGGATACGTTGGACCGGGAGGCCTACCGCCGTCTCACCGGTCGGGATGAGCTGCCCCGGGCGCTGGACGGGCTGGAGGCCGCGCTGGCTGCCGGTGTGCGGACCAAGATCAACGCCGTTCCCCTGGCCGAAACCGGACGGGAAGGTCTGCTGGCCCTGGCCGCGCTGGCCGAGACCCGGCCGGTGGACGTGCGGTTTATTGAACTCATGCCTGTGGGGCACGGCAGCGAGCTGGCCCCCTTTGGCCAGAATGCCCTGCTGGCCGCGCTGAAAGAGCGCTGGCCCGGACTCGCCCCTACGGACGAAAAGCGGGGAAACGGCCCCGCCCGCTACTGGATCGCCCCCGAACTGAAGGGGGCCGTCGGATTCATCAGCGCGGTCAGCCACGAGTTCTGCGCGCACTGCAACCGGGTGCGGCTGACCAGCGAGGGATTTTTAAAGCTGTGCCTATGTTACGGCGACGGGGTGGATCTCCGGGCCCCGCTGCGGGGAGGGGCGTCCGAGGCCGAACTGGAAGAACTGCTGCGGCAGGCTGTTCTTCAAAAGCCCGCCCGCCATTCCTTTGGGAAAGGCCGGGCACCGGAGGGACGGATCATGTCTCAGATCGGGGGATAGGCCGCGGCCTCCGGACAGGCGGGACCCAGGCATTGCCGCTTGGCTGTCAGGTGACGGCCCGTTCCGCGTCCATGCTCTGAAAGGCCGTCCGTTTCTGCGAAAAAAGAATCGTCGCCCGAACCCCTCGCTCAGAGAGATGCAATCACATTGCAAATAAACGGAACCACACCCTCATCTCAACTTACAGAACGGAGTCTGATCCCATGTCAAAGATCAAAGCCATCTGCATCAGTGAAAAAAAGGGCACACAAAAGCACCCTGTCGATTCCGCGAATTTGGTGGAGGACTGGGGTATCGAGGGAGACGCCCACGCCGGGCACTGGCACCGCCAGGTGTCTCTCCTCTCCTTCGAGAAGGTGGAGGCCTTTCGCGCCAGGGGGGCCCGGGTGGACTTCGGCGCGTTCGGGGAAAACCTGGTGGTGGAGGGCTTCGACTTCCGGAGCCTGCCCGTAGGTACCCGTTTCCAGTGCGGCGGCGTTCTGTTGGAGATGACCCAGATCGGCAAGGAATGCCACGCCCACTGCGCCATCTATCAGGTGATGGGCGACTGCATCATGCCCCGGGAGGGGGTCTTCGCCCGGGTCATTCGGGGCGGGAAACTCCATGTGGGCGACGAGCTGACCCTCCTCCCCCCCGACCCCGCCGTCCGCCGGGCGGCAGTGGTGACGCTCAGCGACAAGGGCTCCCGGGGCGAGCGCGCCGACGAGAGCGGGCCCCTGCTGGCCCGTCTGCTCGCCGAGGCGGGCTACGAGGTGGTGGAGGAACTTCTCCTTCCCGACGAGCAGGGCCGCATCCAGACTGAGCTGATCCGCCTCTCCGACGGCCGGCAGTGTCATCTGGTGCTCACCACCGGCGGCACCGGCTTCTCCCCCCGGGACGTGACCCCGGAGGCCACCCTGGCCGTGGCCACCCGGAACGCCCCCGGCATCGCGGAGGCCATCCGGGCCCATTCCATGACCATCACGCCCCGTGCCATGCTCAGCCGGGGGGCCTCGGTGCTCCGAAACGGCACCCTCATCGTCAATCTCCCCGGCAGCCCCAAGGCCGCCCGGGAGGGGTTGGAGTATATCTTACCCGCTCTGGGCCACGGCCTGGACATTCTTCGGGGGACAACGGGCGAATGCGCCCGTTAATATAAAGTCCCGCAATCTTCGAGCCCGTCCGTCCTAAAGCCCCGGCCACGGCGGCGGGCCAATGGGTGCGTCCGGAAACAGGCGCGCCTTCCGTTTGAAAAGGAGAGAATACGATGAAAAAGCACCTCATTCCCGCCCTGTCCCTGGCCCTCTGTCTGGGCCTCACCGCCTGTTCCGGCGGCGGCGCCGCCCCCTCCGCCACACCCGCGCCCTCCGAATCCGCCGCTGCGGCCGCAGGGCCTGTGGAGCTCCACGTCTTTGCCGCCGCCTCCCTGAAGGAGGCCCTTACACAGATCGGGGAAAACTACAAGGCCGTGGCTCCCAACGTCACCCTCACCTTTACCTTCGACTCCTCCGGAACCCTTCAAAAGCAGATCGAGGAGGGAGCCGAGTGCGACCTCTTCCTCTCCGCCGCCCAGAAGCAGATGAACGCGCTGGCGGAGGGCAAGTACATTGACGAGGCCTCCCGGATCGACCTGCTGGAAAACAAGGTGGTCCTGGCCGTCCCCGAGGGCAACCCCGCCGGGGTCAGCGCCTTTGAGGATGTGAACACCGACAAGGTGAAGATGATCGCCCTGGGCAACTCCGACGTCCCCGTGGGCCAGTACTCCGAGGAGCTGTACACCTCTCTGGGCATTTGGGATGCCATTCAGGGCAAGATCACCTTCGGCTCCAATGTAAAGGAAGTCACCACCTGGGTCGGCGAGGGCACCGTGGACTGCGGCGTGGTCTACGCCACCGACGCCCACTCCGCCGGACTGGAGATCGTGGCCGAAGCTGACCCCGCCCTGCTCACCAACAAGGTCGTCTACCCCGCCGCCATCCTCTCTGCCTCCACCCACGCCGACGACGCCAGGGCCTTCCTGGACGATCTGACCGCCGCAGACAGCGTGGCCGTGTTCCAGTCTGTGGGCTTTGCCATGGCGAACTGACCCGTTTGAGGCGGGGCGTCCCGGACGCCCCGCCTTTTCCCACTTTTTAAAGAAAGCCGGTGTCACCATGGACTGGTTCCCCCTTTTGAACTCCCTGCGCATCGCCCTCATCTCCACCGTCTGCGTCTTTTTTCTCGGGATTCTGGCCGCCTGGTACGTGGCCAAACTGCCCAGAGGCCTCAAAGGGGCGCTGGACTGCGTGCTCACCCTGCCTCTGGTGCTCCCCCCCACGGTGGTTGGTTTCTTTCTGCTCAAGCTGCTGGGGCCAAAAACTCCGCTGGGGGCCTGGCTGCTCAACACCTTTGACCTCCGGCTCACCATGACCTGGCCGGCCGCCATCTTCGCGGTCATATTAGTGACCTTTCCGCTGATGTACCGCACAGCCCGGGGCGCTTTTGAGTCCTTTGACCCCAATCTTCTCTCCGCCGGGCGGACACTGGGCCGCTCCAACGCTTGGGTGTTTTGGCGGGTGCTGATGCCCGGCTGCCGCCAGGGCCTGCTGGCGGGCACCGTGCTGGCCTTCGCCCGGGGGCTGGGGGAATACGGGGCCACCTCCATGGTCTCGGGCTACACCCCCGGCCGCACCGCCACCATCGCCACCACTGTCTACCAGCTCTGGCGGGAGGGGGACGACGCCCTGGCCTACCGCTGGGTGGCAGTGAACGTGGCGATCTCTCTGGCGGTCCTGATGGCCGTCAACCTGCTGGAGCGCCGGGAGCATCGGGAAAAGTGGCCCAGCGGCTGGTCGGAGGTATGATTATGGCGTTGGAAGTGCAGATCGAAAAGAAGTTTGAGAAATTCCACCTTCAGGTGTCCTTCACCTCCTCCGATGGCATCACCGGCCTGCTGGGGGCTTCCGGGTGCGGCAAGAGCATGACCCTCAAGTGCGTGGCCGGGCTCATCACCCCCGACGCCGGCCGCATCGTGCTGGACGGGCGCACACTCTACGACTCCGCCCAAAAGATCGACCTTCCCCCTCAGCAGCGGCAGGTGGGCTACCTTTTTCAGAATTACGCCCTTTTCCCCAACATGACGGTGACGGAGAACATCCGCGCCGGGGTCCGGGACCGCACCCGGCGGCAGGCGGCGGCCGACGAGCTGCTGGAGCGTTTCCGGCTGACCGACATTGCGGGCAAATACCCCCGGCAGATCTCCGGCGGACAGCAGCAGCGCACCGCTCTGGCCCGGCTCTTTGCCAGCCGTCCGGCCTGCCTGCTGCTGGACGAGCCCTTCTCCGCCCTGGACGGCTACCTGCGCTGGGAGATGGAGCTGGAGCTGGGGGAACTGCTGAAGGACTTTTCCGGCCCATCGGTGCTGGTGACCCACGACCGGGGGGAAGTCTATCGGCTGTGCCAAAACGCCTGCGTCCTCTCCCGGGGCCGCTCTGAGCCTCTCCGTCCGGTCCGGGACCTCTTCCAATCCCCGGACACCCTTTCCGCCTGTCTCCTCTCCGGCTGCAAAAATATCTCCCGCGCCCGCCCGGCAGGAAGACAGCGGGTAGAAGCTCTGGACTGGGGCGTGATCTTGGACGCGGGTCGCCCCGTGCCGGATGATTTGGCCTACGTGGGCATCCGGGCTCACTTCCTCGCCCCCCACCCCGGCCCCAACCCCATCCCCTGCCGGGTGGAGCGGGTGGTGGAGGACGTGTTTTCCACCGTGGTCATGCTTTCCACCCCGGGCGGGTACGAGGGCAGCGCCCGGCTCCGCTGGGAGCTGGAGAAAGACGCCTGGGCCGCTTTGGGCGGGCCGGAGGCCGTCACCCTCTCGGTCTCTCCCGGCGACATCATGCTGCTGAAATGAGGTGAACCCCACGGAACAAATCTCCTTGGAGGCGGGTCTGGCCCGGCTCATGGCCCTGATCTCCCCCCTGTCCCGGTGGGAGCAGGTTTCCCTGTCCGCCGCACCCGGTCGGGTGCTGGCCGAGCCGGTCATCGCCCGGCTGGACACGCCGCCCTTCCCCCGTTCGCCTCTGGACGGGTACGCCCTCCGCGCCGCCGAGACCGTCGGTGCCTCTCCCGGCCAGCCGGTGCGTCTGGCTCTGGCGGGACAGGCCGTACCGGTCTCCACCGGCTCCCCCATCCCCGTGGGGCTCGACTGTGTGGTCAAGGCGGAGGACACCCGCCGGGAGGGCGGCATGATCGTACTCACTGCCCCGCTCTCCCCCTGGCAGAACTATATTTTTCAGGGAGAAGACATGCGGGCGGGCGCGGCCCTCTTTCCCGCCGGAACCCGGCTGGACTGGACCTGTATGGGGGCATTGGCCGCACAGGGTGTGGAGACGCTCTCCGTCTGTGCCCGACCCCGGGTGGGCGTGCTCTCCACCGGCGGGGAACTGGCATCCCCCGGCGCGGCTCTTCCCCCGGGCGGCATTTACGACGCCAACGGCCCTCTGCTGGCCGCCCGGCTGGCCGTCCTGGGCATGGAACCGATCCTCCTCCCCCCCGTAAGCGATGACGCCGCCGCCATTGCCGGATGCATCCATGCCGCTTTTACGGAGATGGCCTGTGATTTTCTGCTCACCACCGGCGGGGTCTCCGTGGGGGCGGAGGACTCCCTGTCCCAGGCGGCGGAGCTGTTGAAGGGTTCCGTCCTGTTCCACGGCCTTGCGGTCCGGCCCGGCTCTCCCGCCATGGCTTTTTCTGTGGAGGCCCGTCCGGTGCTTTCTCTCTCCGGCAATCCCTTTGCGGCTCTGGCCGTTTTTGAGGCGATCGGCCGACCGGCCCTGGATGTCCTGGCCGGGCAGCCTTCCCCGCAGCCCCGCCGCATTTTTCTTCGGCTGGCGGACAGGCTGCCTGCCTCCTCCGTCCGGCGGCTGATCCGGGCTGTCTCCGTTGGCGAAACGGTGACTCCGGCCCCCGGCGGACACGCTTCGGGGCAGGTGTACTCTCTGGCCGGCTGCAACTGCCTGATCGACCGTCTCCCCGGTCCAGCGCTCCCCCCCGGCGCGCCGGTCAGCGTCCTTCCGCTGTAAGCGCAAAAACACGCCAGGTTCTCGAAAGAGAAGCTGGCGTGTTTTTTATACTCGAAAGATTTTCCGTTCCACGTCCCCAACCGTAACGTTTTGCAGCCGTTCCCGGCAAAGCTCATCCAGCTCGGCGTAGAGCCCGTCCATCACATCGGCCATGCCGGAGGCCACCAGGCATTCCATATCGCTGTCGCCGCTGCGCCAGGCGGCGTCTACAAAGCGGATGTCCAGCGCCTTGGCCACCTGCCCCAGGGTGATCCGATCCGGGTTGCCGGAGAAGCGGTAGCCGCCCACGTTCCCCTCCCGGGAGTCCACCAGCCCGGCCCTACGGAGAGCGGCCATCACCTTCCGTACCCGGGCGGGGTTGGTGCAGATATTTTCCGCCAGCGCCTCGCTGGAGAGCAGGCAGTCCTTATGGTGCAGATACACCAGTGCGTGGACCGCCACATTGAACGAACTGTCCATATCCTACTCCTTAACCACGTCATAGGGCCAGTCAATCATGCCCCCAAAATCATAGACGTTCCGGTAGCCCAGAGCCAACAGCTTATCGCTGGCCTCCTTGCTGCGGCGGCCGCTGCGGCAGTAGACCAGCAGTGTGGCGTCCGTGTCGTGCAGGGCTTCGGGCATCGTGCCGCCGATGCTTTCGTTTGGGACCAGCACGGCATCTTTGATGTGCCCCTCGCCGTACTCCTCCTGGGTGCGCACGTCCACCACCACAACGTCCCCCGCATCCATTTTTTCTTTTGCCTCTTCTGGAGTGATCTTATGATACTCCGCGGCGGGGGTACCGTCCCCAGGCACGGGCGGCTCCTCTCCCGGAGCCTGACATCCCACCAGCAGCACCAGAGCCGCCAATCCTCCCAAAAACAGGGGTTTCATCATCGTGTACACTCCTTCGCCGTTCTTACTGTTACTTTATCAAATACAGTTCATGCTGTCAAGAGGGAGGAATAAAAGTTCATGTCTACCAAAAGTCTACCAAAAAAAGCCGCAAACGCTTGGGGCTCAAGGGGTTGGAAGAGCATGCCAAAAAGCCGGTCTACCAAAAAGTCTACCATGGTTATCTTTTGATTGTAAACTTGTTGTTTTTATAAAAAAGAAGTCAAAATTTATAATGTTTTTTTTAAAAGCAGAGGTGTCGTTCTCCTATTATCCGGAAAGATTTTCCCTGCCAAAAATAAGAAGGAGGAATATCCATGAACAACCTCAAGCGCGTTCTCAGCCTGGGCCTCACCGGCGCCATGCTGACCGGCATGATGGTCATGGGCGCCAGCGCCGCTAAGTTTAACGATGCTGACAAGATCACCCATACCGAAGCCGTCAACACCATGGTCGCCCTGGGCGTACTCAAGGGCAAGGACACCGGCAACTATGATCCCCAGGGGATCGTCACCCGTGCCGAGATGGCCAAGATCATCTGCGTCGCTCTGAACGGCGGCGAGGATCCCACTCTGGGCGTCAAGGCCACTCCCACCTACAAGGACATCAAGGGCCACTGGGCCGAGAGCTACATCGAGTACTGCTCCAGCATCGGCGTGATCGCCGGCCAGGGCGACGGCACCTTCGCTCCCGACGCCACCGTCACCGGCTCCGCCGCCGCCAAGATGTTCCTGGTGGCTCTGGGCTACGACACCAAGGTGTTCGGCTTCACCGGCATGGACTGGGAGATCAACACCAACGTCCAGGCCAACGACGCCAAGCTGTACGACGATCTGAAGGGCATGAACGCCTCTGCCGGCCTGACCCGCGACAACGCCGCTCAGATGGCCTTCAACGCCATGGAAGCCAAGATCATGGAAAAGAGCTATGACAGCGTCGCTTCTACCGGCGAGGTCACCTACAAGTACGCTCTGAGCACCACCACCACCTTCCTGAACGAGTACTTCGACGCCTACACCTTCATCGGCACCTATGAGGGCAACAAGGACACCGGCGCCGCCAACGTGGACGGCCAGATCAAGGTCATCGGCCGTCTGGACACCGAGTCCGCCGTTTACGATGACAAGGGCGCGATCAAGAACGACCGCTCCGCCTATCTCCCCTCCGATCTGGACATCTCCAACATCGGCGAGGAAGTGAAGGTCATCTTCAAGGACGGCAAGTCCGGCACCACCAAGACCCCCGATAAGAACGACACCATCTACGGCGTCTTCAACACCGGTAAGACCGAGGTCTACAACGTGACCAAGAACGACATCCAGGACGCCGAGAGCGAGACCAAGGTGAAGTTCGGCGACGCCAAGTATGACCTGGCTTCCTCCGTGAAGGTCGTCACCAACTACATCACTGACGACGCCAAGACCTACGAGGGTAAGAATCAGGGCTCCGAGCTCCAGAAGGCCCTGAAGGTCCAGTCCGGCGACACCATCAAGTTCGTCGCCAATGACGACGGCAAGATTTACGCCGCCTATGTGACCGAGTACAAGGCCACCAAGGTGACCGGCGTCACCTCCAGCAAGGTCACCCTGTCCGGCGTCGGCGCGATCGACATCGACGACAATCACATTTACGAGGGCATCGCCAAGGACGACGTGGTGGTCTACACCAAGTTCTATGACGCTGACAAGGACGACGCCACCTTTACCGTCGTCAAGGCTGAGACCGTCACCGGCGAGCTGACCTCTTTCAAGGACGACGACAAGAACACCACCAAGGTCACTGTGTCCGGCACCACCTACAAGGTCCACAACACTCTGGTCGAGGTCACCGACGACTCCACCACCAAGGTGGACGAGGAGGACATCGGCGAGGACGTGGTGATCTACCTGGTCAACGGCCTGGTCGCCGCGGTCGACGTGCCCGACACCACCACCAACAGCTACGCTGTGGTCACCGGCTTCAACGGGGGCACCGTGGACGCCACTTACGACGCTATGAACGTCAAGGTCCTGATGTCCGACGGCAGCACCGCCAAGTACGACGTCCACAAGGACTCCACCTATGACGGCAGCAACAAGATCAAGGACCTGGAGGACAGTGTCGAGAAGAAGCTGTTCGAGAACAAGACCCTGATCAAGTACACCATGTCCGGCAACGAGATCAAGATCAAGGACATTGTGGATCGGGGCGATGGCGTGAAGGTCACCCTGACCACAGGAGATAATAACAGCATCAAGCTGTGGAACAAGGACAACAAGTCCCTGACCCTTACCACAAAGAATAACGCCGTGGACACCACCGCCGTGGCTTCCAGCGACGCCGTGCTCTACGTCTACGTGGGCGGCGAGACCGATAAGTGGTACACCTACAGCCTGCGCAGCCTGGGCAACATCAACATCACCGGCGACACCGCTCTCCAGTACTACCTGAAGGACGGCCAGGTCGTGGCCGCCTGCGTGGAACTGTCCCGCAAGCCCGGCAGCAACACCGCCGACACCCTGTACGGTATTGTCACCGACTACAACGGCACCACCAAGATCTCCGGCGACACCTACTACAGCTACTCCGTCTGGACCGGCGAGGACAAGACCGTTTACGTCGACTCCAAGGATGCCACCAAGCTGGCCACCGGCAACATCGTCACCTTTGACGAGACCAGCGACGGCCAGTACACCCCCGGCGACTTCACCGTGTATGCCCAGTTCAGCAACGGTGCCTATACCTTCAAGAATGTGGGCAGCACCATGGCTGTGGCTGTGGATTCCTACAGCGCCAACAAGGGCATCCTGACCTACTTTGCGGGCACTAGCAAAGTTGCCGGCAGCAACCCCGTCACTTACGTGGGCACCGGCGACAGCAAGTCCCTCTCCGTGGCGGACGACGTGGTCATCGTCTACGTGGATGGCGATGAGCAGGACAAGGGCAGCGACAACGGCGTGGCGTCCTTCGACACCACCACCGGTTATGCCAACGCCATCGTCCACAAGGACAGCGACGGCGTGGTCGACGCCATCATCGTCGAGACCTCCGGCAAGAAGAACTTTGGCTCTGCTCCCGCTGAGCCTGTCTCCCTGAAGAACGACAATAAGACCATCGAGGACTCCGAGGGTAAAAATGGTGCCTACACCGTGACTGTTCCCGAAAAGGCCACCGTTGGTGCTTCCTTTGACGTCACTGTGAAGTGCACTTCCGTTGACGAGGCGAACGCAAAGGGTGAGGTTGTGACCGTCACATATGGCGCTCAGGAGGCCAAGTTGACCTTTGAGAAGGCCGAAACTCAGACCGCCACCTTTACCGCAGTCTCTGAACAGACTTCCGTGAGCGCCACTGTTAAAGCTGCTGAGTGACTTCTTCTTCCCTTTCTGATCGAGGGAAAAGCCGCGTAAAACGAGAGGGTACCCCGGATGATTTCTCGTCCGGGGTACCCTTTCCCCGTACACATCGCAGGCAGATCGCAAAAGAGCGGCGTTCCCCATCGGGGAACGCCGCTCTTCTCGCCGCGAAAAACCGGCCTTTTCCGCCGCCGGGGCGGCGGCCCCACGCGTCAGCACAGGGCCAGATAGTGGAAGGTTGAGATCCCGCTGTTGCTGAACAGCTTCCAGCTGGTACCGTTGTTGGAGAGATAGTAGACCCGGAAGCCGGTGTCCTCTATGGATACGGATACCAGCGTGTCGTTCAGCCGCACCGGGCGCCCCCGCAGGGCCAGGCCGCCGTAGCAATAGTAGCCGTCCCGGATTTCCCCGGATTCCTCGGCCACCAGCACCGCCCGGGGCTGGAAGCCCAGGTCGATCAGCTGCGAGGCCTTCCCATTCCCCGTGTAAGCGCCCGCGACCACTCTGGACGCCCCGTCGATCGCCGTATCAATGGCCGCAAAATTCTCATTGAACTCCTCCCGCAAAAAGTCATCCCCCGGTTCCCACTTGTGGAGCTGGTAGTGCTCCGTCTTTTGACTTGACATGATACCTCCCCTTTCGTTGGGGCGGCGGCCTGCCGCCCAACCGGGCGGGGGCGGCGTACAACGTTGCCGGAAGGAGTCCTCCTTCTTTTTCCGAGGGGTTTTTGCGCCCCGGCCACAAAAATTTTGGGCAAAAGGGCGCAAAAACCCCCCGGAAACAGTGGGGGGACGGCTTCGTCCCAGGTTGCATCCCCCGCCGCCAGAGGGGGAACCAACATTTGAAAAGGGGGATGCAGCATGTCAACCAACAAAAGCGAGCGCTATCAGTTAAACCTCTGGGAGCCGGGGGACGACTTTATCCGCACGGAATTCAACGAGAACTTCACCAAGCTGGACGGGGCGGCCCGGGTGGTATTCGGCACCTACACCGGGGACGGCGCCGCAACACGACACATCGAGCTGGGTTTTCAGCCCGCGGGAATCATCCTGATGCGCGAGGATGGAATCATGGCGCCAAGCGCGACCTCCATCTATGGAGGATTGGCCTTTCAGAACAGACCGGCCCATTCGACCATGTGGGGGAACAAAGACCTTTTTTCGGTGGATGAAAGCGGCTTCACCGTTCACTATCAGCTATTTGAACATCTAACCATCACTGTGAACACGTTAGACTATGTCTATTTCTACATGGCGATCCGGTGATCAACGAAGAGGAAAAGCGGCGCTCCCCGAAGGGAGCGCCGCTCTTTTGTCATTCCGCTCAGACAGAGTGAAGAGATCCGGCAATTAGCCGTTCACGTTCAGGATGTCGTTGCAGTAGACGATCAGGGCAACAGTGTTGCCGGTGCCCATGACATAGTACGCGTTGGCGTAGTAGTTGCCATCGGGAGTCTTGTCGGCAATGGCCAGCTCGCCGCCGGTCACACCTTCCTTGTCCGCCACGTTGACGGTCAGGATGACGGTGTCCTTGTCGATCTCCAGAAGGTTGCTCTTGCTGCCATTCTTGTTGACCACATCCACACTGGCGGTGCCGATGGTCTCGGTGGTCATACCGGACAGGAACTGGATCTCATCGCTGCCGTTGTAGGCCACGATGGCGCCAATGCCGGAGGTAGCCTTATCCAGCTTGGCAACGGACTTGACGTCGATGTAGTTGCCGTCAGCCACATAGGTGATCACGGTGTTCTTGGCCAGGTTGGTCAGATCAGCGCTGTTGGCCTTGTCGCTGGTGGTCACAGTGACGGTCTCGGTGCCGTTGAAGATCTTGAAGGTAGCGACCAGGCCGTTGTCGCTGTTATCCACAGTCTCAATGGAGGAGACCACGTAGCCGTACTGGGTGTCGGCGGAGGTCACATTGCCCTCCACGTAGGCCAGAGAAATGGTGCTGTAGCCGTTGGAGGAGTTCTTGTCGGCGTAGGCGTTCTTGACAGTGGCGGTAGCCATCTTCATCAGGGTGGCGCCGGTGACGACAGAGTAGCTGGTCTCGGACTTCTTGACGAAGACCACAGCATCAGGAGCAATGTAGTTGCCGCCGATGGTGCTCTTGCTGTTCTTGGCATAGGTGTAAGCACCGGAGACGACCTCGTCAAAGCCGGCAGTGTCGGCATTGGAGGAAGCCGGGGTCAGAACGTACTTGTCGTCCTCGACCTTGTAGGTGACCAGCTTGGCGACCAGAGAATCGCTGTTGGAACCGCCGCCGCTAACGGTGGCAGAGTAGTTCTTGTCGGTGTCGACAACCTTCTTGGTGCCGTCGGTGAAGATCAGCTTCGCCTGGTTGCCGTTCAGGCCGTTGGCAAAAGAGCCGACAGCGGAGATGACCACGGCGTAGTCCTTGGTCTCCACGGTCTTGCTGGTATCCAGGTAGAAGGCGTAGCCGTTGACGATGACAGCCTTGCTGGCGGTACCGCCGGCAGTAGCGGTCTCGGAGCCGCCGGAGATCAGCAGGGTGGTATCGGCGATGTCGTACCAGGTATCAGCGATCTTGAAGCTCTTGCCGCTGTTCTTGGTGGAGGTGATGGCGCCGGAAACAATGGTATCCACCTTGGCGTAGGTCTCGGTGTCGTCCACAGTGTTCTTGGCAGCCACGATGGTGACGTAGTCGTTCTTGGCCATGCCCTCGTAAACGTTGGCATCCTCAAACTTCACGGTCTTGCCGCCGGCGGTGAAGGACTTGGAGCCCACGTAGGTCACCTTGGCGACAGTGAAGGGAGTGTAGACGACCTGATCAACCTTGCCGTCGCCGTCCAGATCCACAGCCTTGAAGGAAGCGGCCTTGTTGGTGGGCAGGGTGCCCAGGTTGGTGGTAGTGGCGCCGTCAAAGTTGTTGAAGGCGTACACGGGGGTCTTGGCGGCGGTGGTGTTGTCCAGCTTGTAGCTGTTGTCGCCAAAGTCCACAGTGGTGTCGGTAGCCTTGCAGTCGATGTCGCCGATCACGCCGGTAGCCAGAACGGCGCCGCCGGAGGCGAACACGCCGTAGACATCGTCAGAAGCCTTGGACAGGACCTTGACCTTCTCGCCCATCAGAGCGCTGAAGTCCTCAGCGACCTTGGTGTAGGTCACGCCGTCAGACAGAGTGACGGTGTAGGTGCCCTTGGCGTCCTTCTCTACCTTCTTCAGGTAGACCATATCCTCGTCATAGGTATCCAGAGAGAGATACTTGTGGCCGAAGGTCTCGTCCTTGGTCTTGGTCACGGACTGAGTGCCGTAAACAACCTTGGAGAGAGAAGCCAGGGTGTAGTCGGTGCCCAGCTTAGCGTCGCTCTTGACAGCAGTGGCGGCAGCGGCGGCATCGGCGTAGGAGGAGTACTCCTCGTTGTTCAGCACGTTCAGCTCGCTCACCTTGGAGGTGAACACATAGACCTTCTCGCTGCCCACAGCCACGGACTCGGTGCCGGTGTAGGTGTAGGTGCTGGTCTTGTAGTCAGCGCCGCTGGAGCCCAGCTCCACGGTCTTTGCGTCCAGAGCGTTGTAAAGCATCTGGGCGGCGTTGTCACGGCTCATGGCAACGGAGGTGTTGATGCCGCTGAGCTTCTTGTACAGGCCGACCTGGTTGGCCTGGGAGTTGGTGTTGATGGCCCAGTCCAGACCCACAAAGCCGGAAACCTCAGCCTTGTAGCCCATGGTGGTCAGGATCATCTTGGCGGCCTCGGTGGAGGTCACAGTGGCGTCGGGGCCATAGCTGCCGTCGCCGCGGCCGGCAACGTAGCCCATGGAAGAGCAGTACTCGATGTAGCTCTCAGCCCAGTGGCCCTTGATGTCCTTGTAGGTAGGAGTGGTCTTGACGCCCAGGACGGGCTCCTTGCCGCCGTTGATGGCGACGCAGAGCATCTTGGCCATCTCGGCACGGGTGACGTTGCCGGTGGGATCAAAGGCACCGGTGTCCTTGCCCTTGATGACGCCCAGGGCGACCATGGTGTTGACGGCATCGGTGTTGGTGATCTTGTCGGCGTCGCTGAAGTTGGCAGCGCCGGCGCCCATGACCATCATGCCGGCCAGCATGGTGCCGGTGAGGCCCAGGCTGAGAACGCGCTTGAGGTTGTTCATGGATATTCCTCCTTCTTATTTTTGGTTTGAGGCATCGTCTTTTTGCCAGGCGGAGGCAAAAGAACGACTCCCCTTACCTTACAGAGGCCATCATACCCTATCCGCCTCTCATCGTCAAGAGCGACGGGGCATTTGTAACACAAGCGTAATCTTGCGCGGCAAACTCCCATTTCTGTATGGCGGATTCCTTAAGACAGTTGCACGAACCGATACATCCGGCGCCGGAAAAACTTCGGACCATCGCTCAGGACATCACGTTCAGCGCCAGTTCGCCCAGCCGTTTCAGGTCTTCCTCGTTCGGATGCGTAAGAGCGCGGTCAAAATTTTCTATCCACTCCCGCGCCTGCTCGGGCTGCCGTACGGCCATGGCCTCATAGCGCTGTCGGACCGACGGCGGCATCCTGCCCTGGCACAGGAAAGATCCTGCCAGCGTATTGGAGGGATCCAGGCGGGCAGCCACCCTGCCCAGGATCTGGTCAAAATACGCCTGGCTGCCGCCGAAGCCCGCAGTCCCAAACAGAAATATCTTTTTGTTATGCAGCCGCTCCAAAAACGCGGCGCTCTCCTGATCGGCCCCTCCTCGATCCGTCCAAAAACCCGTAAAAATCAGCTCGGCCGCCTCTCCCCGGGGGTCCGGTCCGCCCAAGTAGACGCGCTCCTCCGCCGGCAGTGCATCCGCCAGCTTCTCCGCCAACAGCGCGGTATTGCCGGTTCTGCTGCTGTATACAATGGAATATTTCATCGATCAGATTCCTCCTTACTCCGGCAGCACTCCGGGTACTGCGCCGTCTTCTTCAGCAGGGACAAAAGCTGCATCCGTTCTCCGCCTGAGAGTCCCACGGTCACCCGTTCCTCCCACCGTCCAAACAGGTCGTGGCTCAGCCGGAAGACTTCCAGGCCCCGCTCCGTCAGGCGCAGCAGGCAGGAGCGCCGGTCAGCCTGTCATTGCAGTACTCCACAAAGCTTTTGCGCAGCGAGGTCACATAATTGGCAAGCGGCTGGTCCATGGTCCACCTCCGGTTTTCTCAGACTCAGCATAAGAAAAACAGTTGACTTTGTCAAGTATTTTTGGGGGTGCAAAAAAAGCTCCCGTCGTATCCCGGGCATTCCAGGGATACGACAGGAGCTTTTGCGTGTGGATGAAACGGGTTCCGGCCGGAATTACACCAGCTGGACCACGGCCATCTCAGCGGCGTCACCGCGGCGGGGCCCGATGCGGACCACGCGGGTGTAGCCGCCGTCACGAGTGGCGTACTTGGCGCCGATCTGGTCGAAGAGCTTCTTCGCCACATCCTCCTTGGTCAGGAAGGCCAGCGCCTGACGGTAGGCGGCCAGGTCGTTCTTCTTGGCCAGGGTGATCATCTTCTCGGCCATGGGAGCCACTTCCTTGGCGCGGGTGACAGTGGTCTTGATCTGGCCGTTCTCCAGCAGGTAGGTGGTCATGGCGCGGAGCATGGCCATACGCTGGTCGGTGGGCTTCCCCAGTTTACGATTCGCGGGCATGTTGTCTCACTCCTCTCGGCGTGTATTAGTTGTTGTTCTCGTCGTCAGCAAGGTTCAGACCCATCATGGCCAGCTTGTTGATGACTTCCTCCAGGCTCTTGCGGCCCAGATTGCGCACCTTCATCATCTCGTCCTGGGTCTTGGAGATCAGATCCTCGACGGTGTTGATGTTGGCCCGCTTCAGGCAGTTGAAGGACCGGACGGAAAGATCCAGCTCCTCGATGGTCATCTCCAGCACCTTGTCCCGCTGGGCCTCAGCCTTCTCCACCACGGTGGATGCGGAGCCCATGGTCTCGGACAGGTCGGTGAACAGCAGGAAGTGGTCCACCAGGATCCGGGCGCCCAGGCTGACCGCGTCGCGGGCATCGATGGTGCCGTTGGTCCAGACCTCCAGGGTCAGCTTGTCGAAGTCGGTCCGATCGCCCACACGGGTGTTCTCCACGGTGTAGTTGACCTTCTTCACAGGGGTGTAGACCGAATCCACAGGGATGACGCCGATGACGGTCTGGGGAGTCTTGTTCCGGTCGGCAGGGTCGTAGCCCCGGCCGTGGGACAGGGTCAGCTCCATGTTGAGGCTGGCCCCGGGGCCCAGAGTGGCGATGTGGAGCTCCGGATTCAGGACCTCCACCTCGCCGTCGGCCTTGATGTCGCCTGCGGTGACTTCGCACTCGCCGCTGGCTTCAATATACACCGTCTTGACTCCCTCGCTGTGGAGCTTGGCGATGATGGACTTGACGTTGAGGACGATCTCGGTGACATCTTCCTTCACGCCGGGAATGGTGCAGAATTCGTGCTGGACCCCGGCGATCTTGATGGAGGTCACCGCGGTGCCGGGCAGGGAGGAGAGGAGCACCCGCCGCAGGGCGTTGCCCAGAGTGGTGCCATAGCCCCGCTCCAGCGGCTCCACCACGTACTTGCCGTAGGTGTTGTCGCCCACGTTCTCCTGACAGTCAATGCGGGGTTTTTCGATTTCAACCATAGATTACCCTCCTTCTGAGGACGGCGGGGCAGACCCGCCGCCGATTCGATGTGCTCGTCTGAATTCGAGGGTAAGGCTTACTTGGAGTACAACTCGACGATGAGGTGCTCCTCGATGGGCAGGTCGATATCCTCGCGGGCAGGCATCTTGGTAACGGTGCCCTTGAGGGTGTTCTTCTCTTTCTCCAGCCACTGGGGAACGTTGACGATGATGGCGTCCTCGCCCAGGAACCGCTTGAACTTCACGGAGGACCGGCTGGTCTCACGGACCTCGATCACATCGCCCACCTTCACCAGGTAGGAGGGGATGTTGACCTTCCGGCCGTTGACGGTGAAGTGGCCGTGGTTCACCAGCTGACGGGCCTCGCGGCGGGTCATGGCGAAGCCCAGGCGGTAGACTGCGTTGTCCAGGCGGCGCTCCACCATGACCAGCAGGTTCTCACCGGTCTTGCCGGGCATCCGGGCGGCCTTCTCGTAGTACGCGCGGAACTGCTTCTCCATGATGCCGTACACGAACTTGACCTTCTGCTTCTCCTGCAGCTGCATGGCGTACTCGCTCTGCTTGCGGCGGACGTTGGCCTTGGGCTTGCGATTGGTGGTCTTCTTGTCGTAACCCATGGCGGCGGGAGAAATGTTCAGCGCCTTGCAGCGCTTGGCGACGGGCTGCATATTCTTAGCCATATTCTGATTTCTCCTCCTTCTTACACTCTGCGGCGCTTGGGCGGGCGGCAGCCGTTGTGGGGCACGGGAGTCACGTCCTTGATGAGGGTGACTTCCAGGCCCACGGCCTGCAGCGCGCGGATGGCGGCCTCACGGCCGGCGCCGGGTCCCTTCACGTAGACCTCGACGGTCTTCAGGCCATGCTCCATGGCGGCCTTGGCGGCCGTCTCGGCGGCGGTCTGAGCGGCGAAGGGGGTGGACTTCCGGGAGCCCCGGAAACCCATCTCGCCGGAGGATGCCCAGGACAGGGCGTTGCCGTTGGCGTCGGTCATGGTGACCATGGTGTTGTTGAAGGAGGAGCGGATATGCACCTGGCCCTTCTCCACGTTCTTCTTCTCGCGGCGCTTGCGCACCACTTTTTTCGCGTTATTCGCAGCCATTGATATCCCTCCTTACTTCTTCTTATTCGCGACGGTACGCTTCGGGCCCTTGCGGGTACGGGCGTTGGTCTTGGTCCGCTGGCCCCGGACAGGCAGGCCGCGGCGATGCCGCACGCCCCGGTAGCAGCCGATCTCGGTCAGCCGCTTGATGTCCATAGCCAGGTCGCGGCGGAGGTCGCCCTCCACGGTATAGCTGTGCGCGATCACCTCACGCAGCTTCGCTTCCTCGTCCTCAGTCAGGTCCTTGACCCGGGTATCGGGGTTGATCCCGGTTTCCGCCAGGATCTTATTGGCGCTGGTGCGCCCAATGCCGAAGATATAGGTCAGACCGATCTCGATCCGTTTGTCCTTCGGCAGGTCAATGCCAGCAATACGAGCCATACTGTTTCAGCACCTCCTACTTTAACCTTGTCTCTGTTTATGCTTGGGGTTTTCGCAGATAACCATGACCTTGCCCTTGCGCTTGATGATCTTGCACTTCTCGCACATGGGCTTCACGGACGGTCTTACTTTCATGATAAACCTCCTTGAATGCCTGAATGGCCCCAGCAGGGAGTGGGCAAGGCCCAGCTTCTCCCTCGCCGGTCGTTGATGGTAACTTTCACGGCGCTCATTTCGTGCGCCAAGTGATTCTGCCTCGGGTCACATCGTAGGGCGACATCTGGACCGTGACCTTGTCTCCGGGCAGGATGCGGATGAAGTTCATCCGCAGCTTCCCGGAGATGTGGGCCAGGATGATGTGGCCGTTTCCGATGTCCACGTGAAACGTGGTGTTGGGAAGGGATTCTGTGACGACGCCCTCCACCTCGATCATATCGTCCTTTGCCAAAGCGTCAAACCCTCCTTGACTGGGCTCGGAAAGCGGCCAGCGCTCTCCGGATCTCATTGTCGGTGACCGGTGTCTGCCGGTCCAGCTTCCGGGCATAGGCCCCTGCGGGTTCGGTGTGCCTTCGCTTCTTCCGCTTGGGGGCGGACAGACGGCGGTGCTTTCCGTCGCAGAGCAGGAGGTAAGGTTCCTCCACGCCCACCACGAAAAAGAGCTCTCCTCTGTCACGCCCGGCCAGGGATCGCACGACGGCCCACTCCATCTCAGCCCTCGCCCGGATCGGTGAGGATCTCGGGCTCGCCGTCGGTGATGAGGATCGTGTTCTCATAGTGGGCGGTGAGGCTGCCGTCGGCGGACACCGTGGTCCACCGGTCCCCCAGCACACGTACATGCCAGTCGCCGGCGCACACCATGGGCTCCACAGCGATCACCATGCCCGGCTGGAACCGGGCCCCATGGCCGGCCGCCCCGTAGTTGGGGACTTCCGGTGCCTCGTGCATCTTGGAACCCACACCGTGGCCCACAAAGTCCCGCACCACGCCGTAGCCGAAGCTCTCGACATACTGCTGGACCGCGTGGCCCACATCGGAGACCCGCTGTCCCACCCTGGCGAATTTGATGCCCTCAAAGAAGCTCTGCCGAGTGACCTCGATGAGCTTTCGGGCCTCGTCGCTCACCTCCCCGCAGGGGAAGGTGGCGGCACAGTCGCCGTGAAAACCGTCCAGATAAGCGCCCACGTCAATGGAGACGATGTCGCCCTCTTCCAGCTTTCTGTGGTTGGGAATGCCGTGGATCACCACCTCGTTGACCGAGGCGCACACAGAGGCGGGATACCCGCCATACCCCAGGAACGACGGCTTCGCGCCGTGGCTTTCGATGAACTTCCGAACCGCCCGGTCGATCTCCAGCGTGGTGACGCCCGGGCGGACCAGGGAGCCGGCCAGCGCGCGGGCCTGAGCGGTGAGCCGCCCGGCCGCGCGCATCTTCTCGATCTCCCTGGGGGACTTGATGGAAATCATGTCCACAGGATCACTTCCCCAGTACCGCCATAATCCGACGGTTGACGCTCTCGATGTCCCCCGCGTCCTCCACCAGGCTCAACACGTTCCGCTCCTGGTAAAAGGCCTTGAGCGGCTCGGTCTCGCTGTGGTAGACCTCCAGGCGGTGGCGTACTGTGGCGGCAGAGTCGTCCGGGCGCTGGATCAGCGCATGGCCGCAGTTGTCACAGGTGCCCTCGCTCTTGGGGGGATTGTTGGTCAGGTGATAGGTAGCGCCGCAGTTCTGGCACACTCTGCGCCCTTCCAGGCGCTCCTCCACCACGTTGTCGGCGGTCTCGATAGAGATGACGTGGTCGAACCGGACGCCCGCGCTCTCCAGGGCCTGAGCCTGGGCGATGGTGCGGGGCACCCCGTCCAGGATATAGCCCAGAGCGCAGTCGGGCTTTTCCACCCGCTCCGCCACGATGCCGATGATGACATCGTCGGGGACCAGCTTGCCGGCGTCCATAAAGGACTTGGCCTTCTTGCCCACCTCGGTGCCCTCCTTGACGGCGGCACGGAGCATATCTCCGGTGGAGATGGTGGGAATGCCCAGTTTTTTGCTGACGATGGCCGCCTGAGTGCCCTTACCGGCACCCGGAGGGCCCAAAAAGATCAGTTTCATCATTTTTTACTACGCCTCCGGTATCACTCAAGGAATCCCTTGTAGTGACGCATCATGAGCTGAGCCTCCAGCGCCTTGCTGGTCTCCAGGGCAACACCCACCACGATGATGATGGAAGTGCCGCCGATGGCCAGGCTCTGAACACCGATGATGTTTCCGGTGACGATAGGAGCGATGGCGATCACGGAGAGGAAGATGGCACCGAAGAAAGTGATCTTATTCAGCACCTTGCGAATAAAATCAGCGGTGGGCTTGCCCGGACGGAAGCCGGGGACAAAGCCGCCGTTCTTCTTCAGGTTGTTGGCCACCTCCACCGGATCAAACTGCATGGTGGAGTAGAAGTAGCTGAACGCCAGGATCAGGAGGAAATACACCACGGTGTACACGATCCCGTTGGCGTCAAACACTTTCAGAAAACCGCCCCAGAACCCCTCGTCCCCGGCCTGCACGCCTGCAAAGGCGCAGATGGTGGCGGGGAGGGAGGCAATGGACTGTGCGAAGATGATGGGCAGCACGCCGGACATATTCACCTTCATGGGGATGTGGCTGGACTGGCCGCCGTACATCTTCCGGCCCACCACCCGCTTGGCATACTGCACGGGGATGCGGCGCTCGGCGTTCTGGATCCAGACCACAAAGAGGATCAGGGCCAGCATGCCGATGATGATGAGTGCCAGGCCCCAGGGGGGCATGACGAAATAGTTGGCCAGCTGCTGCGCGGTGAAGTCGGTGGTGTCCACGGGGTGGGCCCAGTGGCTCACGCCGGTGGCCATGGTGCGGATCATCTGGGGCATCCGGGAGAGGATACCGGCAAACAGGATCATGGAGATGCCGTTGCCGATTCCCTTGTCGGTGATCTGCTCGCCCAGCCACATGACGAAAGCGGAGCCGGCGGCAAAGGTGGCCACGATGACGATGGCCGCCCAGATGCCGTTCATGCCGCCCAGGTCCAGCAGGTTGTTGGTACGGATGATGGTGTAGTAGCCAAAGCCCTGGAGAATGGCGATGGCCACGGTGACATAGCGGGTGATGGCGGCGATCTTCTTCTTGCCCTCTTCTCCCCCGTCCTTGGCCAGCCGCTCCAGGGCCGGAACGGCCACCGTGAGGAGCTGGATGATGATGGAGGAGTTGATATAGGGCTGTACGCCCAGAGCAAACACGGCGGCGATGGAGAAAGCCGTGCCGTTCATGGTGCCCAGAAGGCCGAAGATGGTGCCGGACATGCTGCTGATATAATCGGCCAGCGCGTCTGTCTGAATGAAGGGGACAGGCACGGCGGAGCCGAGGCGGAAGATCAAAAGCGCAAAGACGGTAAACAGGATCTTGTTTTTAAGCTCAGGGACCTTCCACGCGTTTTTCAGTGTCTGAATCACTTCAGATCACCTCGGCCTTTCCACCTGCCGCTTCGATCTTTTCCTTGGCGGAGGCGGAGAAAGCCGTGGCGCGCACCGTCAGCTTCTTGGTCAGGTTGCCGTTGCCCAGAACCTTCACGCCGTACTCGCACTTGGAAAGGATGCCCATTTCCAGCAGGTCGCAGACATTGACGGTGGCACCGTCCTCAAATTTGTTCAGAGAAGCCACGTTGATGGCCTCCAGGGGCTTGGCGAAAATGTTGTTGAAGCCGCGCTTGGGCAGGCGGCGGGCCAGAGGCATCTGGCCGCCTTCGAAACCGACGCGGATGCTGCCGCCGGAGCGGGCCTTCTGGCCCTTGTGTCCCCGGCCGCCGGTCTTACCGTTGCCGGTACCGGGACCGCGGCCCTTGCGCTTGCCCACCTGGGTGGAGCCGGCCGCGGGGGAAAGATCATGCAAATTCATGCTACGCTCCTCCTTACTTGTCCTCGGTGACCTGCAGGAGGTAACCGATGCTGGCGATCTTGCCGCGGGTGGCGGCATTGTCCGGCTGGACGGTGGTATCACCGATCTTGCGCAGGCCCAGAGCTTCCGCGGTGGCCTTGTGCTTGGCGAGACGGCCGTTCAGGCTCTTGGTCAGCTTGATAGTCAGGTTAGCCATTTCGTTCCGTCCTCCTTAACCGACGATTTCTTCCACGCTCTTGCCCCGGGTCCGGGCGACCTCTTCGGGCGTCCGCAGAGAGCGGAGACCCTGGAAGGTGGCGGAGACCACGTTCTGGGGGTTGTTGGAGCGCAGGCATTTGGCACGGATGTCACGGATGCCGGCGGCCTCCATGACAGCGCGCACCGGGCCGCCGGCGATGATGCCGGTACCGGGGGCAGCGGGCTTGAGCAGCACGCGGCCGGCGCCGAACTCACCGATGACCTCGTGGGGAATAGTCGTGCCGGAAACACTGATCTTGGTCATGTTCTTCTTGGCATCCTCGATGCCCTTGCGGATGGCCTCGGGGACTTCGGCGGCCTTACCGGTGCCGAAACCCACATTTCCCTTTTCGTCGCCGACCACCATGAGGGCGGCGAACTTCATGACGCGGCCGCCCTTGACGGTCTTGGACACGCGGTTCAGGGAAACGAGCTTCTCGCTGTACTCGCTTTGTTCTCTTTCAAATCTAGCCAATTTCGTTTCCTCCTCCCGTTAAAATTCCAGGCCGCCCTCGCGGGCGCCTTCGGCCAGGGCCGCGACGCGGCCGTGGAAAACATAGCCGCCCCGGTCGAACACCACGGTCGTGATGCCGGCAGCCTTGGCGCGCTCGGCGACCATCAGGCCCACCTTCTTGGCGGCCTCACAGTTGGAGCCGTTTCCCTCAAAGGCCTTGTCCAGGGAGGAAGCGGAAACCAGAGTCTTGCCCGCGACATCGTCGATGATCTGGGCATAGATGTTGGTCCCGCTGCGGAACACGTTCAGACGGGGTCTCTCGGGCGTGCCGGAGATTTTCCCGCGGACTCTCTTGTGGCGCTTAAGCCGCTGCGCGTTGGTATCGGGTCTCTTGATCATTTTGGCACACCTCCTTATTATTTCTTCTTGGCGCCGGTCTTGCCTTCCTTGCGGCGGATGACTTCATCGGCATATTTGATGCCCTTGCCCTTGTAAGGCTCAGGCGGTCTTTTCTCTCTCACTTCGGCGGCAAACTGGCCCACCTTCTGCTTGTCAGCACCGCGGATCACAATGTGGTTGGGATCGGGCACATCGATGGTGATGCCGTCAATCTCCTCCACGATGACCTGGTGGGAGAAGCCCAGGGTCATCACGAGCTTCTTGCCGTCCTTTGCCACACGGTAACCAACACCGTTGACATCCAGCCTCTTCTCGAAGCCGTCAGTCACGCCCACCACCATGTTGTGGAGCAGGCTCCGGGTCAGGCCGTGGAGGCTGCGGTTCTCTTTGGTGTCGTCAGGACGGGACACATGGAGCTCGGCGCCCTCCTGGGTAATGTTCATGGCGGGGCACAGCTGCTCGGTCAGGGTGCCCTTGGGACCCTTGACGGTGACCAGGTTGCCCGCCTCGATCTTCACGTCCACGCCAGCGGGGACAGAGATCGGCATTCTACCAATTCTAGACATTCTCTATTCCCCTCCTTACCACACGAACGCCAGGACTTCACCGCCGACGTGGGCCGCACGGGCAGCCTTGTCGGTCATGACGCCCTTGGACGTGGAAACGATGGCGATGCCCAGGCCCTTGATGACCCGGGGCAGCTCTTCAGCACCGGCATACACCCGCAGGCCGGGCTTGGAGACCCGGCGCAGGCCGGTGATGACCTTTTCCTTGTTGGGCTGGTTGTACTTCAGGGCGATGCGGATGATGCCCTGCGTGCCGTCGTCAATGAGCTGATAGCTCTTGACATAGCCCTCGTCCAACAGGATCTGTGCGATGGACTTCTTCATGTTGGAAGCGGGGACGTCAACCGTGTCATGCTTGGCATTGTTGGCATTGCGGATGCGGGTGAGCATATCCGCAACAGGATCTGTAATGTGCATGAGTGTTACCTCCTTATAGAATTACAGGCTTCGCCTGTATCAGCGGCAAGGTATCGGAGTTAGGCGCTCTCCGACCTGTTGTCCGCCGGCGGGGGATATTGTAAAAGTGAAACGTGAAGCGTGAAAGGTGAAAAGCGGGCTGCACTTTTCACGTTTCACTTACTTCCCTTTTCACGATTTACCAGGAAGCCTTCTTCACGCCGGGGATCTGGCCCTTGTAGGCCAGCTCGCGGAAGCAGATACGGCAGATGCCGTAGTCCCGCAGGTAGGCGTGGGGACGGCCGCAGATCTTGCAGCGATTATAGCGGCGGCTGGAGAATTTCGGCTCGGCCTGCTGCTTGAGGATCATGGATTTCTTAGCCATCTCGTTTTCCCTCCTTAGGCGCGGGCGGCGAAGGGAGCGCCGATGAGCGTCAGCAGCTCACGAGCCTCTTCGTCGGTATTGGCGGTGGTGCAGAGCACGACGTCCATGCCCCGGATCTTGTCGATCTTGTCATACTCGATCTCAGGGAAGATCAGCTGCTCCTTGATGCCCAGGGCATAGTTGCCGCGGCCGTCGAAGGAGTTGGGGTTGATGCCGCGGAAGTCGCGCACGCGGGGCAGGGCCACGTTGAACAGGCGGTCCAGGAACTCCCACATCCGGTCGCCTCGGAGGGTGACCTTGGCGCCGATGGGCATCTCCTCACGGAGCTTGAAGTTGGCCACGGACTTCTTGGCCTTGGTGATGATGGCCTTTTGGCCGGTGATCTTGTTCAGATCGCCCACGACGGCCTCCAGGACCTTGGAGTTGTCCCTGGCCTCGCCGCAGCCGCAGTTGACCACGATCTTATCCAGCTTGGGGATCTGCATGACGGACTTGTAGCCGAACTTCTGCATAAGAGCAGGAGCGACCTCGGCCTGATACTTCGCCTTCAGGTTGGGCATTTTCTTTTCAGCCATTTGTTACTCCTCCTCTCTCAGATCTCGGCGCCGCACTTCTTGCAGACGCGCACACGCTTGCCATCCGCGCCCACCTTGCTGGCGGGACGGGTGGGCTTGTTGCACTTGGGGCACACCCGCATGACCTTGCAGGCGTAAATGGGGGCTTCCTTCTTCACGATGCCGCCCTCTTCGCCCTGCTTGCGGGGCTTGGTGTGGCGGGTGGCCACATTGACCTTCTCCACAATGACCTTGCGGGTCTCGGGCATGGCCTCGAGGACCTTGCCCTGCTTGCCCTTGTCCTTGCCGGAGAGGACGATGACAGTATCGCCCTTCTTGATGCTCATAGTGTTCATGTTCTTCTCCTACCCCCTTACAGCACTTCGGGAGCCAGGGACAGGATCTTCATGTAATCCTTATCCCGGAGCTCACGGGCCACGGGCCCAAAGATACGGGTGCCCTTGGGGTTCTTGTCGTCCTTGATGAGGACGGCGGCGTTCTCGTCAAAGCGGACGTAGCTGCCGTCGGCACGGTGGATACCCTTGGCGGTACGGACGATAACGGCCTTGACCACTTCGCCCTTCTTCACGGTGCCGCCGGGCTGAGCCTTACGGACAGAGGCCACAACGACGTCGCCGATGTTGCCGAACTTCCGCTTGGAGCCGCCCAGGACACGAATGGCTTTGATTTCCTTGGCGCCGGTATTATCGGCCACCTTCAGATAGCTTTCCTGCTGAATCATACTGGCACCTCCTTATTTGGCTTTCTCGAGGATCTCGACCACGCGCCAGCGCTTGTCCTTAGACAGGGGCCGGGTCTCCATGACCCGCACGCGGTCGCCCACGTTGCAGGCGTTCTGCTCATCGTGGGCCTTGAGTTTGTAAGTTCTCTTGACGATCTTCTTGTACAGGGGATGGGCCACACGGTCGGCGATGGCCACAACCACGGTCTTGTCCATCTTATCGGAAACCACCAGGCCGACTCTGGTCTTGCGTGAAGAAGTTCTCACTTCGCTCATGTTTTACTCCTCCTTCTTATCGGCCTGCGAGCTGCTGCTCGCGGATGATGGTCTTGACCCGGGCAATGTCCCGCTTGACCTGAGCGATCTTCACGGGATTGTCCAGCTGGTTGGTCGCGTGCTGAAGACGGAGCTGGAACAGGTCCTTCTTCAGGTCGCCCAGCTTCGTCTCCAGCTCGGCGGCGCTCATTTTACGGACGTCATTCGCTTTCATCTTCATTCACCACCATTCTCGGTCACAGAAGGAGCTTCCTTCTTCACGATCTTGCACTTGACAGGCAGCTTGTGGCTGGCCAGACGGAGGGCCTCCTTGGCCACTTCCTCGGTCACGCCGCCGATCTCGAACATCACGCGCTCGGGCTTGACCACGGCGATCCAGTACTCGGGGGCGCCCTTACCGGAACCCATACGAGTGCCCAGCGCCTTCTTGGTCACGGGCTTATCGGGGAAGATCTTGATCCAGACCTTGCCGCCGCGCTTGGTGTAGCGGGTCATGGCGATACGGGCGGCCTCGATCTGGTTGGAGGTGATCCACGCGGGCTCCAGAGACTGGAGGCCCCAATCACCGTAAGTCACGGTGTTGCCGCGGGTGGCCTTGCCGGTCATGCGGCCACGGTGCACACGGCGGTATTTGCTTCTCTTGGGCAGCAGCATTTAATTCTGGCCTCCTTCCTGAGTCTGAGGGGCAGCGGGCGCAGCGGCGGGGCGGGGGGCCGGCCGGCTCTGCACGCGGTTGTAAGTGGGGCCCTGGTTTGGACCGCGGCGGTCATCGCGGCGGAAGCCGCCGCTGCGGCGGTCGCCGTCCCGGCGATCCCGACGGGGACGATCCGGGCGCTCCTTGAAGTTCTTGGTGTCCAGGGTGCGGGGGGTGGTCCGCAGGGTCTGGGTCAGGACCTCGCCCTTGTAGATCCACACCTTCACGCCGATGCGGCCGTAAGTGGTGGCAGCCTCGGTGAAGCCGTAGTCGATATCGGCACGCAGGGTCTGCAGGGGAATGGTGCCGTCATGATAGTGCTCGGTACCGGCGATCTCGCGTCCGCCCAGACGGCCGGAGCAGGAGACCTTGATGCCCAGAGCGCCGCCGCGCATGGCGCGGCCCATGGCGTTCTTCATCGCGCGGCGGTGGCCGATGCGGGCCTCCAGCTGCTGGGCGATGCTCTCGGCCACCAGCTGAGCGTCGGTGTCGACGCTCTTGACCTCCACGATGTTGAGGGCGACCGGCTTGCCGATCATCTTCTCCACCTGAAGGCGGATGCGCTCGATCTCAGTGCCGCCCTTGCCGATGACCACGCCGGGCTTGGCGCAGTGCAGGTAGATGCGGACCTTGGCGTTGTCTCGCTCGATCTCGATCTTGGGCACTCCGGCGGAGTACAGGGCCTTCTTCAGGTAGCCGCGGATCTTGTGATCCTCCACCAGCAGGTCGCCCACGTTCTCGTTTTTGGCGTACCAACGGGAGTCCCAATCTTTGATAACACCCACGCGAAGACCGTGGGGATTGACTTTCTGTCCCATATTGTTCCTCCTCCCTTAGCGCTCGGCCACCGCGATGGTGATATGAGAAGTGCGCTTGTTGATCCGGTAGCCGCGTCCCTGGGCACGAGGCATCATCCGCTTGATGATGGGGCCGGGGGTGGCGAAGGTCTCGGAGACATACAGCTTCTCGGGATCCATCTGGTGGTTGTTCTCGGCGTTGGCGGCGGCACTCTTCAGCAGCTTCAGCAGAAGCTCAGAAGCGGCCTTGGGCGTGGTCATGAGAATGGCGGTGGCCTGGGCCACGCTCTTGCCGCGGATCAGGTCGCACACGATGCCGACCTTACGGGGAGAGATACGGGCGTATCTCAGAACTGCTTTCGCTTCCATCTACTCTCTCCTCCTTACTTACCGGTCTTGGTGCCGGCGTGACCCTTGAAGGTACGGGTGGGGGCGAACTCGCCCAGCTTGTGGCCCACCATATCCTCAGTGACGTACACGGGCACGTGCTTGCGGCCGTCATGGACGGCGAAGGTGTGACCGACGAAGGAGGGGAAGATGGTGGAGGCGCGGCTCCAGGTCTTCATGACCTTCTTCTCGTTCGTTTCATTGAGCTTGTCGACCCGCTTCAGAAGCTCGGGAGCGCAAAACGGGCCTTTCTTGATGCTTCTAGACATGTTTTACTCCTCCTTACTTCGCGTTACGGTGCTTGACGATGAACTTCTCGGTCCGGTTCTTGCCCTTGCGGGTCTTGTAACCCATCGCCGGCTTGCCCCAGGGAGTGACAGGGCCGGGACGGCCGACCGGGCTCTTGCCCTCGCCGCCGCCGTGGGGGTGGTCATTGGGGTTCATGACGGAACCGCGGACGGTGGGCCGCCAGCCCATGTGGCGTTTCCGGCCGGCCTTGCCGATCTGGATGTTCTCGTGATCGGTGTTGCCCACCTGGCCGATGGTGGCGATGCAGTCCAGCCGGATATAGCGCATCTCGCCGGAGGGCAGACGGACCTGGGCCATGCCGTTCTCCTTGGCCATCAGCTGAGCGGCCACACCGGCGGAACGGACCAGCTGGCCGCCCTTGCCGGGATAGAGCTCAATGTTGTGGATCAGAGTGCCCACGGGGATCTCGCTGATGGGCATGGCGTTGCCGGGCAGGATGTCCGCGCCGGTGCCGGTCATGATGATGTGGCCGGCCTTCAGGCCCACGGGAGCCAGGATATAGCGGCGCTCGCCGTCCTCGTACTCGATGAGGGCAATGTTGGCGGAGCGGTTGGGATCGTACTGCAGATTGATGACGGTGGCCTTGCCGGCCTTGTCACGCTTGAAGTCCACAATGCGGTACTTCTTCTTGTTGCCGCCGCCGCGATGGCGGACGGTGATGCGGCCGTAGCTGTTGCGGCCGGCATTCTTCTTCAGGTTCTCCAGAAGGCTGCGCTCGGGCTTGGCCTTCTTGTCGATCCCCTCGAAGGCGGACACGGTCATGTGGCGCCGGGAGGGGGTCGTCGGTTTATAAGTCTTGATCGCCATTTTCCTTCTCCTCCTTACACCATGCCCTCAAAGAACTCGATGGACTTGGAATCGGCGGTCAGGGTGACCATTGCCTTCTTCCAGGAGGCGCGGCGTCCGGCGGGGAACCGTCCGGTGCGCTTTTCCTTGCCAATCATGTTCAGAGTGTTGACCTTGGCAACCTTTACGCCGAAGATCTCCTCGATCGCCTTGGCGATCTCGATCTTGTTGGCGCTCTTGGCCACCTCGAAGGTGTATTTTTTGTTTTCGGTCTCGCCCATGGACTGCTCGGTGATGATGGGGCGCTTAATGATGTCGTAAGCAGTGGTAGCCATTACGCGAACACCTCCTCGATCTCGGCCAGAGCCGCCTTGTCCACGATGAACTCATTGGCGTTGACGATGTCGTAAACGTTGATGAGCTTGGCGGGGGTGGTCAGCACGCCGGGGATGTTCCGGGCGGACTTGACCACGTTGGGGCAGGCGGTGACCACAACGGCCTTGTCGCCGCCCACCGCGTTCAGGAAGCCCTGGAAGGTCTTGGTCTTGATCTCGTCCATGCCGAGATCCTCCACCACGATGACCTTGCCCTGGGCCGCCTTGGCGGAGAGGGCAGACTTCAGAGCCAGACGGCGGACCTTCTTGTTCAGGGTATAGCGGTAAGAGCGGGGCTTGGGGGCGAACACGATGCCGCCGTGGGTCCACTGGGGAGCCCGGGTGGAACCCTGACGGGCCCGGCCGGTGCCCTTCTGGCGCCAGGGTTTCCGGCCACCGCCGGAGACCTCCGCGCGGGTCAGGGCAGACTGGGTACCCTGACGGCAGTTGGCCAGGTGGTTCTTCACCACGTCGTGCATCACGCTGACGTTGGGCTCAATGCCGAAAATGGCGTCGGACAGGTCGATCTCGCCGACCTGAGTGCCGGCCATGTTGAAAACGTTAGCCTTAGGCATGTCTCTTCTCTCCTCTCCTTAAGCTTTGCGGGCCGAGGCCTTCTGGGGATTACGGCCGGAAGCCTTCTGCGGGTTCTTGCTGATGTCGGCCGCAGCGCTCTTCTCCTTGACGTTGATCACGCTGTTGCGCAGGTAGACGATGCCGCCCTTGGGGCCGGGGATGGCGCCCCGAACGGCGATGACGCCCAGCTCGGTATCCACCTTGATGACGTCCAGGTTCAGCACAGTGACCTGATCCACGCCCATGTGGCCGGCGCCGATCTTGCCCTTGAAGATCCGGGAAGGATCGGTGCTGGAGCCCATGGAGCCGGCGTGACGGTGCACGGGGCCGCTGCCGTGGGTCTCCTTCAGGCGGTGAGCGCCCCAGCGCTTGATGACGCCCTGGTAGCCGTGGCCCTTGCTGACGCCGGTGACATCCACCCGGTCGCCCGCCGCAAAGACAGAGCAGTCCACGGTATCGCCCACGTTGAGCTTGTCGCAGTCCTTGAGTTTGAACTCCTTGAGGACCTTTTTGAGCACGCCCTCGCCTGCCTTCTTCAGGTGACCCAGTTCAGGCTTGGTGAGCTTGCGCTCGGGCACGTCCTCGTAGCCCAGCTGCACGGCGGTGTAGCCGTCCTTCTCCTCGGTCTTCTTCTGCACCACGGTGCAGGGGCCCGCCTCAATGACGGTGACCGGGATGACGCGGCCGGCTTCGTCGAAGATCTGCGTCATGCCGACCTTCTTGCCGATGATGGCCTTTTCCATGTGTTTTCCTCCTTAATAAGGTTATTGGTTGAGAGAGTTGCCGGATCGGCATTGCTCTGTCAACTTGACCCGTCCGCCTCAAAAGCGCGGCGGACTGCGGTACAAACAATGTCAGACGCCGGGAAACTTACAGCTTGATCTCGATGTCCACACCGGCGGGGAGCTCCAGGCTCATCAGGGCCTCCACCGTCTTGGGAGAGGGCTTGATGACGTCGATGAGGCGCTTGTGAGTGCGGCGCTCGAACTGCTCACGGCTGTCCTTGTACTTGTGGACGGCGCGCAGGATGGTGACGACTTCCTTCTTGGTGGGCAGGGGAATGGGGCCGGAGACAGTGGCGCCGGTGCGCTTGGCGGTCTCCACGATCTTTTCCGCGCTCTGGTCGATGAGCTGGTGATCGTAAGCCTTGAGGCGGATGCGGATCATTTCTTTCTGAGCTGCCATGATTTTTTCCTCCTTAAACATACGAAGTGGTGATGGGTGCCGCCCTTCGTACGGTGAGAACTTTTTCTGTCCACTTTATCGTGCGTATCACTCCACGACAGAAAGAAAACCGGCAGGATAAGCCGGCCGGTCTCTGCCTCAGCGTGACGATATACGCTGGTACAGAACGTTCTCAGCCGCCCGATTCAACGGACATACTCCGCGGAAGTTACCGGCTTGCGCCGCAATCTCCCGCATCATCGCATAATGCGCCCCGAAACAGGCACTGGGGTATTGTATCGCAAAAGGTACCGTAAGTCAAGCACTTTCTCACTTTTTTCTCCGGAATATCAAAGGAGGCTCTTCCATATTCGGAAAAGCCCCCTTTTTCTTCCTCCCCGGCGGTTATACCCCCCGGCTCCACTCCGGCCGGAGCGCCACATCGCCCGCCAGGGCCCCGTCCAGGGCGGTCAAAAATTCCTCCCGCCGGTCGGGCAGCGTCCCTTTCAGGGGCAGATAGTTGGAAGCGTGGTCGCAGGTAAAGTGGAGCGGGTCCACTGTCAGCTTCTCCACCAGCAGGCGCACCTCCTCCAGGCTCTCCCGGGCGGTGACGGGGGTGAAGCGCCCGGCCTTCCAGTCCCGATAGAGAACCGTCCCGGGCTGGAGGATCAGAGAAAGCGCCGACAGATGCCGGGGCCGCATCTCATTGACCATGGCCGCGGTGTCCAGAATGTGGCGCGTCCCGCCGCCGGAGCCGGCCAGGCCCAGCAGCACCATGACCCACAGGTCCATTCCCGCCTGGCGCAGGCGCACTCCGGCCTCCAGCATCCCGGCGGCGTCCACCCCCTTGCATACGGCCTTCAGCAGGGCGTCATTTCCGGTCTCGAGCCCCAGGTAGGCCCGGGTCAGCCCCGCCTCCCGGAGCGTCCGCAGCTCCTCCGGCGTCTTTTCCAGCGTGCTCTCCGGCCCGGCGTAGGTCGTGACCCTTTCCAGTGCGGGAAAGGTCTCATACAGCGCCCGCAGAATGGCCAGCAGATCCCCGGTGGGCAGGGCGATGGCGTCCCCGTCGCAGAGAAACACCCGCCGCACGTCTCCATAATAGGCCCGGGCCATCTGAATGTCCTCCATCACGTCGGACAGCGGCCGGACGTGATAGCGCTTGTCCTTATACATGCCGCAAAAGGTGCAGGCGTTGTGGGAGCAGCCCACGGTGACCTGAAGCAGATAGCTCTTCCACTCTCCGGGCGGACGGTAAATCGTTCCCTCGTATCGCATCGGCACTCTCCTTTTTTACGCTCAGGTATTCTCTTCCAAAGCCTTCCGGGCCGCGGCCTTGGCCTTTTCCACATCCAGCGCCTCTCCGGTGAAGTGCTCCAATGCCAAAATGGCCTGGTGGAGAAGCATCCCCATCCCATTCATGACGGGATGGCCCAGTTCTCTGGCCCGGCGGAGCAGCGCGGTCTCCGCCGGAGCGTAGATCACATCGCACACCGCGGCCCCGGCGGGCAGGGCGTCCACAAAGGACAGATCCTCAAACCCCCTGCCGGTCCCCGCCATTCCAAGGCAGGTGCAGTTGACCAGCATGTCGCTCTCCCCGGCGACCCTGCGCAGCGTCTCCGGATCAAACCCCTCCGGGGTCAAATTGGGCCGGTCGGCTGCGCACAGCGCCTGCGCCTTTTCCAATGTCCGGTTGCACACGGTGACCGCGGCCCCAGCTCCGGCCAGCGCCAGCGCCACGGCTTTGGCGGCGCCTCCCGCGCCCAGCAGGATCACCCGCTTCCCCGCGGGATCCACCCCCAGCTCGGCCAGCGCCCGGAGAAACCCGCCGCCGTCGGTGTTGTAGCCGTAATATTTTCCGTCTCGAAGGCAGACGGTATTCACCGCGCCGCACCGCCGGGCCGCCTCGTCCACCTCGTCCATCAGGGGGAACAGCTCCTCCTTGTGGGGCATGGTGGCGTTGAACCCGGCATATCCCGCAAAGGCGGCACATTCCAGCCAGCGCCGGGTCTCACCCCGCGGCACCGGCTGGCAGAGGTAGATATAGTCCAGGCCCAGGGCCTCGATCATGGCGTTCTGGATCACCGGCGATTTGGAGTGGAGCACCGGGTCCCCGATGACGCAGAGCTTCCGGGTGGTATTTTTCACTTCCACGCGCATGTCTCTCTTCTCCTTCTCTTCCGTCTGGATCGGCGCGGGCAGGGCGGCGTTGACCAAAAAGGCCACGGCCACTCCCACCACCGTTTCGATGATCCGGGCGGCGGCATAGTCAACCCGGGATGCGCCGGTGACGCCGGTGACCAGCATGGCGCAGGGGACAATGCTGGCCATGGCGCAGGCGGCGGGCCGCCGGATCAGCTGACAGATCCACAGTCCCGCCACGCACACCGCCCCCAGGGTGGGCACCAAGACCAGGGGGGAATCCAGCCGCTCCCCCAGCAGCAGGGCGGCGGCTCCCAGCGCACCGCCCACCAAAACGCCCATAAACCGGGAGATCCCCTGCTGCACCGTCTGTCCCAGACTGCTCTGGGTACATACAATGCAGGCAATGCAGGCGTAAAGCGGGCCAATACAGCCCAGCACTCCCCCCCGGGCCTCGTCATACAAAAGGCCAAAGGGGACGAACAGCAGATAGGAGATCATCACCGCCACGGCGGTCTTGATGACCCGCATCCCCACCCGTGGCACCCTCGGGTTGGTCATGTCTTTCCTCCCTCTTTGTCCGGCCGGAAGCGCCTTCAGCCCTCCCGCGCCAGAAAATAATCCATGGCGGCCTCGTAGCCGTACAGCCCCAGCCCGCAGATCTGACCCACGCAGGCGGGCGCGGTGACACTCTTGTGCCGGAACTCCTCCCGCTGGTGGATGTTGGAGATATGCACCTCCACGCAGGGAACGCTCACCGCCTTGAGCGCATCCAGGATGGCCACGCTGTAATGGGTGTAGGCCCCCGGATTCATGATGATGGCGTCATAGACCCCGTCGGCGGCCTGGATGGCATCCACGATGGCCCCCTCGTGGTTGGACTGGAAGCACTCCGCCGTGGCACCGCGGGCCTCGGCCCGCGCCTTCAGCCGGGCGCAGAGACTTTCATAGTTCTCCTCCCCGTAGATCCCCGGCTCACGCCTGCCCAGCAGATTCAGGTTGGGCCCGTTGATGATGAGAAATTTCATTCCAATCCCTCCAGCACTCTCGCCGCCGTGGAAATGGGCGAGGTAAAATCGGTGACTGTCACATCGGCCCACCGGCGGTAGGTCTCCTCCCGCCGGGCGGCCTTCGCCAGGAAGGCCTCTCTTCCCCCCCTGGCCAGCGGGCGGCCCTCCATGGACACATGGTCGTAGATCTCTCCGGCGTCCCGGTTCAGCCAGAACACCGTGCCGCTCTCCTTCAGAGGGGCCATGGCCGTCTCCCGCAGGGGCAGGCCGCCGCCGCAGGCGATGATCAGGCCGCTGCGCAGCGAAAGGCCCTGCGCCACTCCCACCTCGAGAGAGCGGAAGTAGTCCTCCCCCTGGGTGGCGAAGATCTCCTCCACGGTGAGGCCCTCCCGGGCCTCGATGAGCTTGTCGGTGTCCACCAGGGTCTTTTTCAGCCGCCCGGCCAGAAGCTGGCCCACGGTGGACTTGCCCGCGCCCATCATCCCGATCAAAACAATGTTTTTCATTCCTGATACCCCCTGAAATTGCCCAGCACCCGGAAGTCGGCGGAGAGCTGGCTCAGCTCGTGGAGCACCCCGTCCATCCCGGGAGCCAGCAGATCGCCGGAGCACTCCAGGAAGAACAGGTAGTCCCACCCCCGGTCCGGGATGGGCCGGGACTCGATCTTCAGCAGATTGAGGCCGTGGACGGCGAAGATGGTCAGGATCTCGTGGAGGGAGCCTGCCTGATGGGGCAGCGAAAAGAGGGCGGAGATCTTGTCTCTCCCCTCCCGCAGCTCGGGCACGGGGGACACCGCCACAAAGCGGGTGTGGTTGGCCGAGTTGTGGTTGATCCCCTCGGCCAGAACGTCCAGCCCGTAGAGCCGGGCGGCCCGCCGGGAGCAGATGGCCGCCGCCGTCCGGTCCCCGGTCTCCTTCACCTGCTTGGCCGACCCGGCGGTGTCCAGGGTGGGCACCCGCCGCCAGGCACGGTGGGCGTCCAAAAACCGGTCGCACTGCATCAGGCCCTGCTCATGGGAGTAAACGGTCCGGATCTCCTCCAGCCCCACACCGGGGAGCACCGCCAGGCAGTGCTCCACCTTGACCTGCCACTCCCCCACCAGGGAGAAGTCGTACTGGGCCAGCAGGTCATAGACCTGGCGGATGGAGCCGGTGGAGGAATTTTCAATGGGAAGCATGGCGTAGTCGGCCTCGCCGCCGGCCAGCGCACGGAACACGTCTCCGAACCAGGCCAGGCCCCGGGCGGACACGCCCTCTCCGAAAAATCCCGCGGCAGCCTCCTCGCTGTATGCCCCCGACTCGCCCTGATAGACCACCCGGGGGTTCGCCACCGGCTCCCGGCGGCGCTCCAGCGCGCTGAGCCACCGGGCATAGCCCGCGTCCTCCGCCCCCTCCCGCACCAGGGCGCGCTGCTGGCGGCGGGAAATGGCCATGACGCTCTCGTAGAGGGCGGCCACGTCGGCCTTGGCGGCGGGGGTGTCGGCCAGGGCTGTCTTGGCGGCGATGACCTGCCGCTCCCGGGCGCTGTCCAGCACCGGGATGCCCCGCTCCTTTTTATACTCTCCCACTCGCCCGGTCACCGCCATCCGGCGAAGGAAGAGGGGAACCAGCTGGCCGTCGATCTCGTCGATCTCCCCGCGCAGCTCATCCAGTTGAGACATGGGTATCCGCTCCTTTGTTTTCAAATCCTGCCCCAGAGGCAATTCAAATCCCCAGCACCTCGCACGCCGCCAGGGCCGCCGCCGCCTCGATCACCGGCACCGCCCTCGGCACGATGCAGGGGTCGTGGCGGCCCTTGATCTCGATCTCCACTTCCTCCCCGGTGCGCAGGTCTACGCTCTCCTGGGGGAGAGAGATGGAGGGCGTGGGCCGCAGGGTCACCTCGAACACCACCGGCATCCCGTTGGTGATGCCGCCGTTGACTCCCCCGGCGTTGTTGGTCTTTGTGGCGATCTGCCCGTCCCGCGTCTCAAAGGGGTCGTTGGCCTCGGTGCCCTTAAGATAGGCGAAGGCCACTCCCGCGCCGAAGGCCACCGCCTTGACGGCGGGGACGGCGAAGAGATATTGAGAAAAAATGCCCTCCACGTTGCAGCCAAAGTCGGGCTGGCCCAGTCCGGCGGGCAGGCCGGTGACGGCGCACTCAATCGAGCCGCCCACCGAATCCCGGCCCTCCTTGGCCTCCCGGATGGCCCGGCGCATCTCCTCCCCCTTTTCCTCGTCCAGCACGGGGAAGTCCTTTTCCGCCAGCGGGAAGAGTTCGGCGGGGTCATCGAAGGCAGAGTCGTTGACTCCGTAAATGGAGCTGATATGGGCCCCCACCCGGACGCCCCGCTGGGCCAGCAGCTGCTTGGCCACCGCCCCCGCCGCCACCAGCGGCGCGGTGAGCCGCCCGGAGAAGTGCCCTCCTCCCCGGTAGTCCAGGCAGCCCCGGCTGCGGACAAATCCGGCGTAGTCCCCGTGGCTGGGCCGGGGGGTATAGCGCAGGGCCTCGTAGTCCCCGGAGTGCTGGTCACCGTTTTCGATGACCATGGCCAGCGGCGCGCCGGTGGTCTTGCCCTCAAAGACGCCGGAGAGGATCTTTACCTCGTCGGCCTCCTTCCGGGCAGTGGAAAACTCATTTTTCCCCGGGGCCCGGCGGCCCATCTCCTTTTGCAGCCGGTCCAGATCCAGGCTCAGGCAGGAGGGCACCCCCTCCAGCACCACGCCGATGGCGGGGCCGTGGGATTCCCCGAAAATCGTATATCTCATACCGTCATTTCTCCTTCCGCGCAGGGCGTTTTTTCACACCCCGGCGAGTTTTCCGCCCAGGCGGGCATAGTCCTCCCAAAAGTCGGGGTAGGATTTGCGGACGCTCTCCGCCCCGGTGAGGGTCACAGGCGCGGCGCACCGGGTGGCAGCCACGGCCGCCATCATGGCGATGCGATGGTCGTTGTGGCTGTCCGCAGTCCCGCCGGAGAGGGTCTCCACTCCGACAACGGTCAGGCTGTCCGGTCCCTCGGTCACCCGCGCCCCCAGGCGGTTCAGCTCCTCCCGGACGGCGGCGAGCCGGTCGCTCTCCTTGATGCGGAGCCGTCCGGCATTGACGATGCGGGTGATCTCCCCCGCCCGGAGGGCGGCGTGAACCGCCAGGGCGGGCACCAGGTCGGGGCACTGGGACACGTCCAGCTCCACCGTCCCGCCTCCCCGCAGCAGCTCTTCATAGGGGACGATCCGTCTGTCCCCCTGGGTCGAACGGGGATCCATCCCGGTGACCTCCACCGGGTTGCCCAGCCCCCGGGCGGCATACCAGAACCCCGCCTGGGACCAGTCGGCCTCCACGGCGGCCTCCGCCGCGCGGTAGACCTGCCCGCCGGGCACGTCCAGGGTGCGGTCGTCCCGCCACGCCGCCTTCACGCCGAACGCGGCCAACGCCTCCAGCGTCATGTCCACATAGTTCCGGGATTCCAGCTCCGTGGTCAGCACGATGGCGGAATCCCCCTCCAGCAGCGGCAGAGCGCAGAGCAGGCCCGTGACAAACTGGGAGGACACGTCCCCGGGAAGGCGGTACTCCCCCGGAGACAGCAGCCCCCGGATCGTGAGCACCCCCTCCTTTTGCCCGTAAAAAATCCCCTTTTCCGCGAAGAGATCAAAGAAGGGTTTCTGGGGACGCTCCATCAGCCGCCCCCGCCCGGTAAAGATCCCCCCGCCCCGTACCGCAAGGGCCACCGGGATCAAAAATCGGAGGGTGGAGCCCGACTCGCCGCAGTCCAGCCTGGGCAGCGCCAGCCGCCGGAGGGGGGACATGGCCCCCGCATCCAGCCCGGTCAGATGCAGCGTCCGCCCCGCCCTTCTGTACTCCGCCCCCAGCTCGGTCAGGCAGCGGAGGGTCGCCTCCATGTCCTGGGACTGGGCCACGTTGGTGAGCGTGCTCTCTCCCGCCGCCAGGGCGGCGGCGATGAGCACCCGGTGGGCCTGGGATTTGGAGGGGGGCGGGGTAATGGCCCCGGCAAGCCGGGCAGGGGTAATGGTAACGGTCATGGGCGTTCTCCTTTGTTCCATGGTTTCAGCCTCACAGAAGCTCCAGCAGCGCGGCCCTGGGCATTTTGTGGGGGATGGCCCGCCCCAGTTCGGCCAGCAGGATGAGGGAGATGTCCTCCCCTTCTCCCTTTTTGTCCCGGCCGACGGCGGCGGCATAGTTGTCCCGGGCGCAGGGAATGGCGGTGGGCAGCCCGAGAGCGGCCAGCGCCTCCTCCACCTGTCCGGGCACCTCCGGAGGCGTGATCCCCAGGGTCACACCCACTCGACAGGCGGCAGCCATTCCTGCGGCCACCGCCTGGCCGTGGGTCCAGGTTTCGTAGTGTCCCGCCAGCTCATAGGCGTGGCCCAGGGTGTGTCCAAAGTTCAGGAGCATCCGTTCCCCGGTGTCCCGCTCGTCCGACTCCACCACCTGCCGTTTGATGTCGCAGCAGGTGTACAAGACCGGCTCGATCTCTGCCATGATCTCGGCCCGGGACGGGCGGGCACGGAGGAAGTCAAAAAATTCCCGATCCCGGATGCAGCCGTATTTAATGACCTCGGCCATGCCGTCGGCAAAGGTGGGGTCGGGCAGGGTGGCCAGCGTGTCGGTGTCCATGAGCACCAGCTTCGGCTGCCAGAAGGCCCCAGCCAGATTCTTCCCGGCCTTCAGATCCACCGCCACCTTGCCCCCCACGGAGGAATCCACCTGGGCCAGCAGGGTGGTGGGGATCTGGATGAAGTCCACCCCCCGCAGCACGGTGGCGGCGGCGAAGCCGGCCAGATCCCCCACCACGCCGCCGCCCAGAGCGATCACGGCGTCGGTGCGGGTGAGTGGAACGTCCATCATCTGTTCCCACAGCTCAGAGAGCTGTCCGGCGCACTTGGAGCTCTCCCCGGCGGGGATGACGTGCCGGGCCACTTCAAACCCGGCCCCTGTCAGGCTCTCTTCCAGCTTTCGGGCGTAGAGGGGGGCGACATGGCTGTCCGTCACCAGAAAAAGCCGTCCGGCCCGGGGGCAGACCGCCCGGACGGCGGCCCCGGCTCCGGCCAGCAGGCCGGAGCCGATGTGGATCTCATAGGAGCGGCGCTCCAGCGCCACTGTGAGGGTTTTCATGGGGAACACTCCTTTTTGCGAACCGGTTTATTTGATCAGGGTCTTCCCCACCATATCCACCAGTGCGGAGACCTTGCCCATCAGGCCGTCAAAGCGCTCTGGGGTCAGGGACTGCTGGCCGTCGCACTTGGCGTTGGCGGGGTCGTTGTGAACCTCGATGATGAGGCCGTCCGCCCCGGCGGCCACTGCCGCCAGCGCCAGCGGCTCCACCATCCAGTACATCCCGGCGGAGTGGGAGGGATCCACCACTACGGGCAGATGGCTCATCCGCTTCACGGCGGGGATGGCGGAGACGTCCAGGGTATTGCGGGTGTAGGTCTCAAAGGTGCGGATGCCCCGTTCGCAGAGGATGACGTTCTCATTGCCCTCGGCCATGATGTACTCGGCCGACATGATCCACTCCTCGTAGCTGTTGGCCAGCCCCCGCTTGAGGAGGATGGGCTTGGACATCTTGCCCACCTCCTTCAGGAGGTCAAAATTCTGCATGTTCCGTGCGCCGATCTGCACCACGTCCACCTTGTCCTCGAAGAGCTGGCAGTACTTGGGGCTCATCAGCTCGGTAACCACGGGCAGACCGGTCTCCGCCTTGGCGGCCAGCAGCAGGTCCAGCCCCTCCGGCCCCATGCCCTGAAAGGAGTAGGGAGATGTGCGGGGCTTGAACGCGCCGCCCCGGAGCATGGCCGCGCCGGAGCGCTGGACGTCCCGGGCCACCTCGGCGATCTGCGCCTCGCTCTCCACAGAGCAGGGCCCGGCAATGACGGAGAAGCTGCCGCCGCCGATGCTGGCGCTCCCCACATGCACCACGGTATCCTCAGGGTGGAACTTGCGGTTGGCCTTTTTATAGGGTTCCTGCACCCGCATGACCCGCTCCACGTGCTCGTTGATGGCGATCTTGTCCATGTCCACGGCGGTGGTGTCCCCCACCAGGCCCAGGATGGTGCAGCCGATGCCGTTGGTGACCCCCACCTGAAGTCCCTGGAGCTGGAACCGGGCCACCAGCTTGTCGATCTCCCGCTGCTGTGTGCCCGGCTTCATCACTACTACCATATTTCATCTTCCTTTCTCTTCCGCAAAAAAGGGGGCTCATTGATGATGAACATCAATGAGCCCCCTCCAGAGTACGGGTATTCCTGTCCGCGGATCACGCGGGCAGCCTCATTTCGTCCATCCTTTTTTGCCCATGCCAAAATAGCCGGCGCCCATAAATCGAGCCCAGCCAAAGGAGGTAAAAAAGGATGCAGTTGTGAGGGCGGATCGGTTCATGTCTGGACCTCACTCTTCGGAAATGTTAGAACTATTATATACCCCACTGAAAAAAAAGGCAACAAAAAGTTTCTCACAGGCCGGAGCGCAGGCTGCGCTCCGGCCTTCAGACGACACGGTTTTAGTACGCCACGCCCCAGTAGATCATGTGCTTGGCGGGCTTTCCGCAGATGGGGCAGACCTCCCCCAGCTGCTCCTGCTCCAGCGGCATGCAGCGGGAGGACATCCCCGCCTCGTCCTTCATCCTGAGCTCGCACTCCAGATCGCCGCACCACATGGTCTTGATAAAGCCGCCCTTCTCCTGCTGGATGGCCTTGGCCTCCTCCAGGGAGAAGGCGGGATAGGTGTTCTCCTCCCGGTTCTTGAGGGCCTTGGCGTAAAGCCCGTCATGGATGGCGTCCAGCAGTCCGGCCACCGTCTCCTCAATGCCGTCCAGAGAGACAAAGCTCTTCTCGCCGGAATCCCGGCGCACCAGCACACATTGGTTCTTCTCCATGTCCTTGGGGCCCAGCTCCAGCCGGAGAGGCACGCCCTTCATTTCGTACTCGGCAAACTTCCAGCCGGGGGACTGGTCGGAGTCGTCCATCTTCACCCGGAAGCCCGCCTTCCGGAGCCGCTCCATCACGGCCCGGTTGGCCTCGACGACACCCTCCTTGTGCTGGGCCACGGGGATGATGATCACCTGAGTGGGGGCGATGCGGGGGGGCAGCACCAGGCCGTTGTTGTCGCCGTGGGTCATGATGATGCCGCCGATGAGCCGGGTGGACACGCCCCAGGAGGTCTGATGGGGATAATGGGGCTGGTTGTCCCTGCCGGTGAAGGTAATGTCGAAGGCCTTGGCAAAGCCGTCCCCGAAGTAGTGGGAGGTGCCCGCCTGGAGGGCCTTTTTATCGTGCATCATGCACTCCACGGTATAGGTCTCCTCCGCGCCGTTGAACTTCTCCTTGTCGGTCTTGCGGCCCTTGACCACGGGCATGGCCAGCACGTTCTCGCAGAAGTCGGCGTAGATGTTCAGCATCTGCATGGTCTCTTCCCGGGCCTCTTCGGCGGTGGCGTGCATGGTGTGGCCCTCCTGCCACAGGAACTCCCGGTGGCGGAGGAAGGGGCGGGAGGTCTTTTCCCAGCGGAGCACGGAGCACCACTGATTGTACTTTTTGGGCAGGTCCCGCCAGGAGTGGATGATGTGGGAGTAATGCTCGCAGAACAGGGTCTCGGAGGTGGGGCGGACGCAAAGCCGGTCCTCCAGCTTGTCGTCGCCTCCCATGGTCACCCAGGCACACTCGGGGGCGAAGCCCTCCACATGGTCCCGCTCCTTCTGGAGCAGGCTCTCGGGAATGAGCACAGGGAGATAGACGTTTTCATGGCCGGTCCGCTTGAACTCCGCGTCCAGGCCGTGCTGGATATTCTCCCAAATGGCGTAGCCGTAGGGGCGGTAAATGAACATGCCCTTGACGCTGGTGTAGTCGATGAGCTCCGCCTTCCGGCAGACGTCGGTGAACCACTGGGCGAAGTCCACCTCCATATCGGTGATCTGCTCCACCTGTTTCTTATCCTGTGCCATCGTTTCTCCATCCTTTATCGGTAAAAATCGTTTCCATTTTATGCGGAATGTATGGGAAAGTCAAGAGCCCCGGAGGGGATTGCACTCACCGGCGGGCAAACCGTTCGATCCTCTCCCCCTGGTCGTAGCCCATCCGGTAGAGCCGCTGAATGGCCGCCTTGTCCCGGGTGAGGGTGGACATACCGGAGATGTCGGCGGGGGCCACCAGAAGGGCCTTCCCCTCCTCCTCCAGCTTCTTTACCGCCGCCACATCCTGATTATAGCGGATATACCGGCGCTTGAGGGCGGCGTAGGCGTTGGGCCAGCGGCGCAGGCTCCGCTCCATCACTTTGGCGTGCTCCAAAGGCGGGCGGACAAAATCGGCCGGGCGGGTCAGCAGCACCACCACCCGGTCGCAGCCCTGCTCGAAGGCGCGGCGGTAGGGCACCGGGTCAGCCACGCCGCCGTCAAAGCCGGGGCGGCCGTGGACCGGGTAGGGCCGGCAGGCCCCGGGGACGGCGCAGGACGCCTTGATGACCGAAAAATCCCCCTGGGCCAGCTCCGCCTTGTCAAAGTAGAGCGGCTGGCCGGTGGCGGCGTCGGTGACCACCGCCTCGTACCGGGCGGGATTTGCGTTGAAGGCCTCCAGATCCACCGGGTCCTCCCCGCCGGGGCCGGAGAGCGTGGTGTAGACGTAGTCCAGGTCGATATAGGAGCCCCCGCGCAGGAAATTGCCCGCCGACATATACCGGCGGCGGAAGGCGTACTCCGTGTAAAACCTCTGGTTCCGCCCCCGCTGCCCCGCCAGATAGGTGACCATGTTGGCGCTCCCCGCCGACACACCCAGCAGATAGCCGAAGGGCTGGACCTTCCGGTCCAGAAAATAGTCGTAAACTCCGGCGGTGAAGGCCCCTCTCAGTCCGCCGCCCACGTCGATGATCCCAAGCAAGTGACGTTTCGCCTCTTTCTATTCCTACAAAAAATCCGGTTTTCCTGAGAGACCGGGTTCCTCACTCAATAACCTTCCAATACCTGCTCGATCCGTTTTAAAAGCGGGGCGGAGATCCCATTCAGCGCCTCTGCTGCCTGGGCGGTCAACAAATCTTCCTCGGCCGCGGAGCCCCGTTCATCCGAATCCGACCGCAGCAGGTCCCGAAACAGCATCAGATCCTCACGGGTGGAGGCATTTTGGAGCAGCCGCTCCACGATACCCTCCGGCGGCATGGAGGCCAGGCCCATCGCCCCCTCCCCCATTCTCCGGGACAGCAGCGTCAATAAAACGGGAAATTCATTGGATAAAATCTCCATTCTGTCTCTCCTCCTTGAAATTCGAAAGGGGGGCCTTTCGGCCCCCTTTCAATTCTTTGTCATTCCGCGGAGATCATGTAGTAGTAGACCGGCTGACCGCCGGACAGAAGCGTGATCTCGGCGCCGGGGCAGAGCCCGGAAAAGAGCTTCAGCGTCTTTTCCGCCTCGGGCTCCTTCACGTCCTCCCCATAATAGATGTTGATAAACTCGGCCTGCCGGTAGGTGTCCTCCTGGGCCAGGCGGCGGAGAATTTTGTCCAGGTTCCGCTCCGTGGCGAAGAGCTGTCCGTTCAGAAGGGCCATATAGTCCCCGTGCTTGATGCTGAACCCACCGAACTCAGAGTCCCGGGCGGCATAGGTCACCTCGGCGGTGGACACCGCTCCCATGGCCTCGGTCATGGCCTGGGTGTTGGTCTCCACATCGGTCTCGGGATCCATCATCAGCAGGGCGGAGATGCCCTGGGGCACCGTCCTGCTGGGCAGGACCACCACCTGCTTGCCCTCGGCCAGGGGGATGCACTGCTCGGCTGCCATGATGATGTTCTTGTTGTTGGGCAGGACGAAAACCACCTCCGCAGGGGTGGCGTCGATCTGCCGGAGAATGTCCTCGGTGGCGGGGTTCATGGTCTGCCCGCCGCTGATGATCCCGTCCACGCCCAGATCCCGGAACACGGCGGCCAGGCCCGCGCCCGCGGCCACCGCCACCACGCCGTACTTCTTCTCCGGCGGGGCGATTTTCCGCACCCCGGCGTCCTCGGCCAGGATCTCGGTGTGCTGGTTGCGCATGTTCTCCACTTTGACGGTCTGGAGCGCGCCGTAAGTCAGGGCCTCCTCCAGCACCTTGCCCGGATGGTCGGTGTGGACGTGGACCTTGATGATGTCGTCGTCATCCACCACCACCAGGGAATCGCCCAGAGCGGAGAGGAAGCCCCGCAGAGCCTCGGGGTCCTTTTTGGTGTCCCGGGCGCAGATGAACTCGGTGCAGTAGCCGAAGGTGATCTCCTCGGTGGAGAACGCCTCAAAGTCAGCTTTTTCCTTCCGCTCCACGGCGGCGGCCCCCTCCGGGAGAGGCAGGCCCCGCAGCTCGTCCATCATCCCCTGGAGGATGACCAGAAAGCCCTTTCCGCCGGAGTCCACCACCCCGGCCTTTTTCAGCACCGGATTCTGATTGATGGTGTCGTCCAGGGCGATCAGGCCGGCCTGGATGGCCTCGTCCAGCACATGCTCGGCCCCGGCGTCCTCCCGGGCGGCAGCGGCAGCGGCGGCGGCAGCCATGCGGGAGACGGTGAGGATGGTGCCCTCGGCGGGCTTCATGACCGCCTTGTAGGCGGCGGCCACGCCGAAGTCCAGCGCGATGGCCAGATCCCGGCCGTCAATGGTCTCCTTGTCCTTCACCGCCTTGGCAAAGCCCCGGAACAGCAGGGAGAGGATGACGCCGGAGTTGCCCCGGGCGCCCCGGAGCAGCGCGTTGGCGGTGACCGACGCGGCCTGCCCCACGGTGTCGCAGGGCTTTTTGCCCAGCTCTTCGGCAGCGGTGCCGATGGTCATGGACATATTGGTGCCGGTGTCCCCGTCGGGCACCGGGAATACGTTGAGCTCATTGATGTGCTGCTTTTGGGCATTGATGCAGGCCGAGCCGTGGATGACCATTTTGGCAAACAGCGCCCCGTCGATGGTAGTTATCATTCTATTCGGTACCTTCCTTTCAGCCGACGACCATGGAGTCCACATAGACGTCCACGCGCTTCACGTCCACCCCTGTGGCCCGGCTGACATTGTAGCGCACCTCGCTCATGATGGAGCGGCTCACCGCCATGAGGTTGACCCCGTTGTCCACAATAATGTGCAGTTCCAGGGAGATGGTGGCGTCGTCGTTATAGGTGACCTTCACGCCCTTGGCCATGGACTCCCGCCGCAGGAGATGCACCAGTCCGTCGGTGGTGGAGCGAATGGCCATGCCCTTGACGCCGTAGCAGTTGGTGGCGGCGGCGCCGGTGATATTGGTGAATACGTCGCTGCTGATGGTGATCGCACCTTTTTCAGTCTGCAGCTTCATAAAGACCCTTCCTTTCCGTCTGAGGCGTATCCCAGCGCCTGCGTGCTTTTTTCCGATTGTACTGAGTATTGTATTCTATTTTCTCTGAAATTACAAGGGAAAAAGTGTTCCGAAACGATTGTAATTTCCCCACAAACCGTGTACACTAAAGGAGAGTGTAAGATCCACCAACTTGAAAAAGGAGGCGTCGGGGACATGAAAGTTGCCCGCTTCGTACTGAAAATCGTAGGTTTCTGTCTGGCCGCGGCCGCGGCCGCCTGCTGCGTCATCGCCTACTGGGACAAGATCGTCGCCGGATTCCAGGCGATCGGGGGAAAGCTGGGCTGCACCCGCTGTGCCCATTCTGCCGAGTATGACGATTACGCCGACTGGGACGAATAAGAAGTAAAACGGGGACTGCCTGAGGCAGTCCCCGTTTTTGCCTGCGCCTGCATTTTCCTCTTTTCTTTTCGGAGAGCCGATGTTATAATGCAGGCGTCATCTCATTTTGAAAACCAGATTCTGCTTTTTTCTTAAAGGAACGTGACTGCATGCCCAATTATTATGCCCATCTGGTCTTTGGCCGGGAGGTACTGGCCCAGCTCCCGCCCATCCTACGAGGCCAGCTGGAGGGGGAGCGCGGCGCCTTTGACATCGGGCTCTACGGCCCCGATCCGCTCTTCTGTTACCATCCCATGACCCGGAATTTTGCCCGGACCACAGGACTGTCCATACACAAGGAGCCGGTGCGTCCGGTGGCAGAGCGGCTGCGGCAGGCGGTCGAGGACGGCCTCCCCTACGCCCGAGGCTACGCCGCCGGATTCCTCTGTCACTTTGCCCTGGACAGCCGCTGCCACTACTACATTGAGGAGCGTCATGCTCGGGGGCTCTCCCACGCGGGGATGGAGGCCGAGCTGGAGCGGGCGCTGATGCTGGCCGACGGCATCGATCCGCTCCACGAAACTCCCATGCCCTGTCCCGAGCTGCCCGGGGCCTTCTATGAAACGGTGACTGCGGCCGCCTATCCCGGCGTGCGCCCCGACCAGTTTCAAAAGGGGCTGCGGGTCTTTCGGCGGTTCTGCCGCCTCCAGACCCGGGCCGCCGGAACCTACGTCCACCGCTTTGCCAACTGGGCGGGCGGACACTCCACCCGGCTCTCCCGGGTCCGGGGCACCGTTCTCTCCCCCAGCCCGGATCCCGTCTATGCCGAGAGCACCCGGGTCCTCCTCTCCCTCCTCCACGGGGAGGCCGCCTCCACAGCCGCGGAGCTGACCCGCTTTTTTGCTGTGGTGGCCCGCGGCGGCGTGCTGGGCAGCTGGTACGACCGACCTTTTTCCGGCCAGTGGCAGTCCGAACAGGCAGTGATCCTCCGCACAGCCTTCCGCTGAAGCCTGTTCTC
>NZ_JBNPLQ010000010.1:0-68972 GCF_050313575.1 Candidatus Pseudoscillospira sp. SGI.172
AGTTTGGGTGTCCCGCCGCTTGGTTTTGTTTTTTACTTCACACCCATCCAGGAGGAAATGACCATCTTCTGGACTTCGCTGGTGCCCTCGTAGATTTCGGTGATCTTGGCGTCCCGCATCATCCGCTCCATGGGATAGTCCCGGGTGTAGCCGTAACCGCCGAAGAGCTGCACGCACCGGCGGGTCACGTCACTGGCGTTCTGAGCCGCGATGAGCTTGGCCATGGCCGCCAGATGGCTGTACGGCTCGTGGGCATCCTTGGCACAGGCCGCCTGGTACACCAGCAGTCGGGCCGCCTCAGTGTTGGCCCGCATCTGGGCCAGCTCGAACTGGGTGTTTTGGAACTGGCTCAGCCGTTTGCCGAACTGCACCCGGGTTTTGACGTACTCCACTGTCTCATCGATGGCGCCCTGGGCGATGCCCAGGGCCTGGGAGGCGATACCGATCCGCCCGCCGTCCAGAGTCATCATGGCGATCTTGAAGCCCTTGTTCAGCTCACCCAGCAGGTTCTCCTTGGGCACCACGCAGTCCTCAAACACCAGCTCCGCCGTGGCGGAGCCACGGATACCCATCTTCTCCTCGTGCTTGCCGATGGAGAAGCCCTGAAAGCCCTTTTCCACAATAAAGGCGGAGATGCCCTTGTTCCCAAGCTCCTTTGCCGTCATGGCAAAGACCACGTAGATGTCCGCCGGGCCGGCGTTGGTGATAAACACTTTGGAGCCGTTGAGCAGCCAGTGATCTCCCTTGTCCTCAGCCACCGTCTTCTGCATGGCTGAGTCGGTGCCGGCCCCTGGCTCGGTGAGGCCGAAAGCTCCAAGCTTCTGCCCGGAGGCCAGGGAGGTCAGGTATTTCTTCTTCTGCTCGTCGGTGCCAAAGTTGTAGATGGGCCAAGCACTCAGTGAGGTATGGGCAGACACAATGACGCCGGTGGAGGCGCAGACCTTGCTCAGCTCCTCCACACACTGGGCATAGGAGAGATTATCCATCCCGGCCCCGCCGTACTCTTCGGGGAAGGGGATGCCCAGCAAATTCATCCCAGCCATCTTGGCCACGGTTTCCTCGGGGAAGCGCTCGTCTTTGTCGATCTCCGCCGCCAGGGCCTTCACCTCGCCCTGGGCAAACTCACGGTACATCTTTTGCAGTTCCTCATGCATTTCATCCTGGAAAAAGTCCATAGTTGTCTCTCCTTTTCTGTGTTTGATTTTATAGAAAGCTTGTTGTGAATTTTGTAACAATGCCCTGATACGACTTTGGACTGCCCGGCAAGAGGCAGTCCAAAGTCTGAAGAAAGGTGAAACGGCCCACAGACACCTGCAGGAGGAAGGCATCAATCTGGATTCTCGATCTTTGACCGTTTCAAACATATGTCAGGAGAAGACCCCTCAGGCGCGAGATTTCTTGATCTCCTCGGTGAGCACTGGCAGCACCTCAAACAGGTTTCCTACCACGCCGTAATCCGCCACATCGAAGATGGGGGCGTCAGGGTCCTTGTTGATGGCTACGATGCAGTCAGAGCCGGACATGCCGGCCAAGTGCTGGATGGCGCCGGAGATGCCGCAGGCGATGTATACCTTAGGAGCCACGGTCTTGCCTGTCTGGCCCACCTGATGGCTGTGGGCGATCCAGCCGGAGTCCACAGCGGCGCGGGAGGCACCCACAGTGGCCCCCAGGGCGGCGGCCAAAGGCTTGATGTGGGTTTCGAACCCCTCGGGGCCGCCCACGCCACGGCCGCCGGAGACGATGATCTCCGCGCCCTCCAGGTCCACCTTTTCGCTGTCCATGTCCCGAATTATTTCCAACACCTGGGTGCGGATGTCCTTGGCGTCCACATGGATGCATTCCTTGATGATTTCGGCCTTTCCGGGGGCAATGTTGCCTTTCTTGAATACGCCGGGACGCACCGTGCCCATCTGGGGGCGGTGGTCCGGGCAGAGGATGGTGGCCATCAGGTTGCCGCCGAAGGCAGGACGGGTCCAGGCCACGTTTCCGCTCTCCTCGTCAATATCCAACGCGGTACAGTCCGCGGTCAAGCCGGTCTTCAGACGGCAGCTCACTCGGGGGCCCAGGTCCCGGCCGTTGTTGGTGGCCCCAATAAGGATGGTGGTGGGGCCGTATTTCTCCACCAGGGCGCACAGGGCGCTGGTGTAGGCGTCGGTGGTGTAGGAGGCGTACTCGGCGCTGTCCACCACCAGGAGCTGGTCGGCACCGTGGCTGTTGGCCGCGCCCACGGCAGGGTCTACACCGCTGCCGATGATTACCGCCACCAGCTTGCCCCCCTGCTTATCAGCCATCATCCGGCCGGGGGTCAGCAGCTCCAGACCCACATTCTTGGCGGAGCCGTCTTCGTTGGTCTCTATAAATACCCAGAGGTCTTTCGTCTTTGCTTCCATATTTCCGTTGCCTCCCTTAGATGATGCTGGCCGCGCTCAATGTGGCGAACAGTTTCTTGGCGGAATCCTCGTTGGTCTCTTCCTGGATCTTCACGCCCCCGGTCTTCTTCTGGGGTACGAAGGTCTTCTTCACCTTGGTGGGAGAGCCCTTCAGTCCGGCCTGGGCCAGATCAATGGTGGTCAGCTCTGCGGCGGTGATATTGGGGATCTCGGCCCGGTTGGCGGCCATCTTCCGCTTGATGGTGGGATAGCGGGGGTCCCAGGCCGGCTTGGTGAAGGTGACCACGCAGGGCATCTTCACGCCGATGACGGACTTCCCGTCCTCCATCTCCTTGGTTACCTTCAGAATGCCTCCGTCCACAACGGCCTCCAGGCCGTAGGTCACCTGGGGAAGTCCCATGTGCTCTGCCATCTCGGGGCCCACCTGAGCGGTGTCACCGTCGATGGCCTGTTTGCCGCAGAAGATGGCATCGAACGGACCCTCCAGTTCCTCCAGCTTCTTCACTGCATTGCAGAGGATGTAGCTGGTGGCTAGGGTATCAGACCCGCCGAAAGCCCGGTCAGTGACCAGATAAGCCTTGTCTGCGGCAATGGCCAAACACTCCTTTAGAGCGGACTTTGCCTGCTCGGGGCCCATGGACACGACCACGATCTTGGTGTCAGGATCGGCGTCCTTGATCCGGGCGGCAGCCTCCAGAGCGTAGCCGTCAAACGGGTTCACGATGGAGGGCACCCCGTCACGGATCAGAGTGTTGGTCTCCGGATTGATTTTGATCTCTGTGGTGTCAGGAACTTGTTTCACACAGACGAGAATGTTCATAGATATTTACCTCTTTTTGTGTCAGATTCGGGTTTTCCGACCGCATATGGAATGTGCGCGGGACTGTCGGGGCTCGCCATTCCCCCTTCGACCTCGAGCGCAAATTTTTCCATCGCAATGAGCTTTAGCGCTTTTTGGTCGATCTTCCCGGAGCCTGTAACGGGAAATTCTTCCAGCTGCCAGACATATTTGGGCGCCTTGAAAGACGCCAGGTGCTGCTTCACATAGCCGGAGATCATTTTTCCGTCCAGTTGGACCCCGGGAGCCGCCTGAACAAAGGCTACGATCTCCTCCTGGATGGCCGTGTTGACCTCTAAGCCGATCACCTTTGTCTCCCTGATGTCAGAGCTGGCGTTTCGGATTACGCACTCGATTTCCGCGGGGGCGATGTTCTCCCCGCCGCGGATAATCATATCGCTCATCCGGCTGGTAAAGTGGAAGTAGCCTGCCTCATCACGGAAGCCCAGGTCGCCGGTCCGCATCCAGCCGTCTCCCCAAAATTTTTTTCTGTTTTCTTCTTCTAACTTGTAGTAGCCCTGCATCACACAAAAGCCACGGGCCTGGAGCTCGCCTACCTCGTTGACTTCGGCCTCTCTGCCCTCGTTCTCGTTCCACACACGCACCTCCATGTTAGGGATGGGGACGCCAATGGTGGTGGCCTTCGTATGGGCGTCGTCCTCGTACTTGGAGAAGGTGATCAGAGGGGAGGTCTCGGTCTGACCGTAGGCCATCTGAAGATAGGGAACGTTGAGTTTCTCCATAATGGCCTCATAGCGTTCTGCCGTGATGCCGGAGCCGGAAGCCGTACCAGAACGCCAGGAACTGAGATCGTATTGCCCAAACCGGGGATGCTGGATGATCTGCAGGATCATTGAGGGGACTACATTAAAGGCCGTACAGCGATATCGTTGGATCAGTTCCATCGCCTGTTCCGCCTTGAAGGTGCGCATCAGCACCACGGTCATGCCCATCACGACTCCCAGCATCAGTCCACAGGTCATGCCGGAGCAGTGGAAGATGGGCATGGCGCTGAGCAGGCGGTCTTGCTCCCGGTCCCAGTGCATGAGCGCACTGATCTCCCGGGCGTTGTTTAGGACTCCGTGGTGGGAGAGGAGCACGCCCTTGGGCCGCTTGGTGGTTCCGGAGGTAAACAGCATGCAGGCGGTGTCTCCGCTTTTGACGGCGGCCTTGGCCCGATTCAGTTCCTCCCGGGCCTTATCCTCCATAGCCGTCCCCTCCAGGAAGCGGGTTTCCTCTTCCCGAAGCAGAGCTTCCATGTCCAAGCACGCTTGAAGGGAGGGGGATTTTTCCTTTACCCGCGCCAAAATGTCAGGGTAGGAGAGGGAACCGGTGGAGCTGCCGTAGAACATGAACTGGGTGTCCGAATAGGCCAGGACGCTGCCCAGCTCCAACTCTTTGTAGGAATAGTTAAAGATGACGGGAACAGCCCCCACCTTCATCGCCGCGTACAGCGTAAATGCTAGTGCCACGGTGTTGACGCTCCACAGGCCCAGGCGGCTCCCCTTTCTGATCCCGCTTTGGAGCATCATGGAAGCCATACGATCTGTGATCGCCTCCGTCGCGCCCCAAGTGTATACGGTATCCTCGAAAATATATGCTGTATTGTCCCGGTAGTGCTTGGCGTTGTAAGCCAAAGCGTCCGAGAGCGTAATATCTAATAGCTCCATACGTGAAGCGCCCTCCTTGAGTTCCCGGGGCGGAAGTTGCTGTGATCGGTTTTTTCGCCCCGGTTTACTTTTGCTTCTTCAGCGGGGCGTGGGTTTTCTCTTCCACAAGGATCCCCCTGTCCAGAAGCTCTTTGATCTGGCCGTCCTGATAGCCCAACTCCCGCATGATCTCAGAAGTCTGCTCACCCAGGAAGGGGGCTCTGTTGCGGGGGGGCAGGGTCACGCCGCCAAATTTCGCGGGGGTGGCACACTCGGTGAACTTCTCGCCGTTGATGGTGAAATCATTGAAAAACAGATTCTCCTGGGCCTGCCTGGAATCCATCAGATCATAGACGTTGGCCACGATGGCGTGAGGAACATCGTACTGCTGGAGAATGTGGTCCAGCTCGTCCCGCTCGAATTTGGCGAAGCCTGCAGCAATGATGCCCACGATCTCCCGGCTGCGCTCGTTCCCCTTGGCAAAGGTGTTGTACTCCGGATCGGTGATAAGTTCCTCCCGGCCGATGATTTTCATAAAGAAGGGGAAATACCGCTCGTACTCATGGCAGCAGACCATGATCCACTTGTCGTCCTTGCACTGATAGGTATTGTTCAGCGGGGTATTCTCCAGGCGCGACTTGGGATATTTGTCCAGGTCGCTGCACTGGATGGAAAGAACAGGCTCGGTCATGTTGAAGATAGCCTGGCCGTAGAGGGAGACTACGACCTTACTGCCCTCGCCGGTGCACTTCTGCTTGTATAGGGCGGCGCTGACAGCGGCGGCCATGGTGCAGGCGGTGGAGTTGTCACCAAAGGAGCTGGGGGGGATTACGGGAGCGGTGCCCTTTTCCATGGAGGCCACCATGGGGCCGCCCAGGGCCCAGAAGCACACGTTGTCAAAGCCGGGATCATTGGCCAGGGGGCCGGTCTCGCCAAAGCCGGTCATGTGGGCGTGGATTAGACGGGGGTGCTTTTTGGCGAGAGTCTCGTAGTCCATCCCCAGCTTCTTCAGGGCCTTGCCCCGGGTATTGGTCAGCAGGACGTCCGCCGTCTCCAGCAGCTTGGCCATGATCTCCTGGCCCTCCGGAGTCTTCAGGTTTAGGGCGATACTTTTCTTGTTGGCGTTGTGAACATCGTAGGTGATATACTTCATGCCGGGCAGGGGCACGGCAAAGCGGGTGGTGTCCCCGTGGGGAGTGGGTTCCACCTTGATGATATCAGCACCCCAGTCGGCCAGAATCCGTCCGGCGGAGGGAGCCGCCACGTAGGTCGTGAGTTCGATGATACGCACGCCCTTCAAAAGGGCGTAAGGCTGTTCACTCATAAATCTGTTTCTCCTTTTGCAGTTTACAAAGCTTCCACGAAGCCTTGGAGGCGGGTCTTGATCTGCTCGAAGGCGGTGGTCTGCTGGTCTACCTCGATGCACAGCAGGGGGATGCCGGCCTTCTCAAAGGCCTCCATCAGGATGGGCACATCGTATTCCTCCGGGTCGCAAAACTTCATCAAGCCGACAACAAGGCCGTCGGCCTGGGTGGTGCGTACCAGATCCACAAGGTCGTGGACCCGACGCTTGAAGGGATCGAAAGCCAGGGAGCAGCCCTGCTGGTTCTGCCACTGGGCGGCCAGACTCTGGAGGGGGCTCTTGTGATAAGGAGCGTCCGTGCGGAACTGACGGGATTCCTGGGCGATATCGTCTCCCGTCACTGCCACATGATAAAATTCTAAAATTTCCAAGAGTTCCCGGGGTTCGAAGGTGATACCGGTCAGCACCACCCGTTTGCCGTTCCAGTTCTCCGGTCCCGCCCTTCTCAGAGCATAGATCAGATCTTCGATATCCTTGGTATACTCGGCCTTGTCCATAAAGTAAGAGGCCTTCAGGATGCTGTGCCGGACGGTGGGGGAAATGGTAGCCAAATGGTCACGGGCCACCAGGGTAAATTCCCGCATGACGGCGCGGTAATGGTTGTAGAAGAGCACGGCGTCGGCCAGGGCCTCGTCAGTGATCTTCCGGCCTAAAATGGCCTCCAACTTGGTGCGGATAGTCTGATATTCAAAGGTCAGATAGTCGTTGGCACAGTCCAGCTTGCGGTTCATAGGGTGGGTGAAATGGATGGCGGGGCACTTGCCCTTCCACTTCTGGCCGATGCACTTCAGGGTGTCGCAGGGAGCGGGGATCACCACGGCGGACAGTTCATCATAGGTGCCGGCGGCGGCAAGCTCCACAACGGACTGCATGATGGAGCAGGCAAAGGCAGGCAGATAGGCCCGCACCCGCTTCAGCTCCACCTGGCCTCCCCACAGTCCAACAGGCAGGCAGCCGGCGGCGTAAGCGATCTCCTCCGGCCCGTAGGGGGCCACAATACCAACCGCCTGCTTGCCGCTCTTGGCGCAGGCTGCCTTTACCGCCTGGCCGGGATTGGCGGCTACTGCCATCAGCTTCTCAATGATTTCATTGACGCTGCGTTTCATCACTGGTCGCCCCCTTCCCGTTTCTGCTCGTTCATCATTTCCACCAAGGCCTCGATTCGGGTCTCGTATTGGGCTTTGGAATAGTTGCGCGGGTCGGCCTGATCCCCATCGAAGGTGGTGATGGGCACTCTCATGTCGGAGGTCACGGCCTCGCCGATCTCATGTTGCAGAAAATCACACATTTTACAGGACCGGTTCATATGCATGATGACCCCACCGCACTTGGTGTCCCGAATAATGCTTTCCCGCAGATCGATTTGCCCCTTCAGGGAGAGGTTGTTGCCCATGCTGGTATAGGCTCTGGCCATGCCGTTTAGGTCCCCGGGCGTGTACATCAGAGCCCAGGCGGAGGGATAGGTGGAGCCCACCATGTTGACCCCATGGTTTTTCAGCACCTTGTAGGTGTGAGAGAGATAGGGCCAGCAGGCGATCCCGTCCCACATGATCCGGTGTTGTTCTTCCGCACCCTTCAGTCCGCAGATCTTGTTGGCGGCCTTTTCCTCCAACTCGGCTTTTAGCTTGCGGAAGGTTATGCCGCACTCGGCTTTGCCCCGCATGCAGACGATCAAAGCCATGTAGTTGAACATATCAAAACCGGACAGCGGAGAAGGCACGGCGGAACAAAGGGCCGTGGCATCATACCAATCCTTGGCATTTTGAGAGGCGATCTTCATTACTTCTTCAAACTTGTCATAGTCGAAGGGGCGGTTGGTGATGTCCTCCAACTGCTCTATGATGCGCTTGAACTGGGCCTCCACATAGGCCACGTTCTCCTCCGTCACCTCAGACTCGTGGTTGTAGGGCACATCCACGATGAGCAGGGGGATGTTCAGGGTGTGGGCAATGTTCTCATACCATTTGAGCAGGGTCTCACAGATGTTGTTGCACAGCAGCACCAAGTCCGGCAGGGGTATCTCCTCGGAGATACACTTCTGCACATCCATGTAGGCCAAGTTGACTCTGGCGTAGCCGCAAATGTCGTTGGAATAGCCCTTGCGCTCCGCATGCTCTAAAAGCTCGGGGGCACCGCCGCGGGCAGCAATGCCCACCACATGATTCTCGGGGTACACTGTATAGATCCCCATGGCCTCACAGAACTCGCAGGGGGCGATGGAGCTGGACCAGCACACAAGCCCGCCCTTGGCCTTGGCCTGACGGGCGTCCTCCATGTTTTTGGCGACCAGATACTCCAGCATTTGTTTTGACGTCATTTCATCGAAATTTATTTCGCTCATGTCATACTCCCTTCTGATCGGCTTTTTCCTGTGCCAATAAGGCAGCTCCGATCGCCCCGGTCAGCTGCGCCTGGGGGCTGACCAACACTTCTTGCCTGAGCTCCCGCCGCAGCGAGTCCACCACGCCGCTGTTCTGCGCCACGCCGCCGGTGAAGACGAAAGCCGGCTCCATATGGGTCCGGTAGAGCAGGGCCATGGCCCTGCTGATGACCGAGTTGTGGACCCCTCGGATCACATCCTCCCGCCGGGCGCCATTGGAAAGCTGGGAGATAACCTCGGATTCCGCGAACACCGTACAGGTGCTGCTCACAACGGCGGGGTGCTCCGACTTGCGGTCCCAGTCTCCCATCTCGCTGAGGGGGATCTCCAGAATGCGGGCCATGACCTCTAAAAAACGGCCTGTTCCCGCGGCACACTTTTCGTTCATAAAGAAGCTGAGTACCCGGCCGTTCTCATTAATGGAGATGGCCTTGGCGTCCTGCCCGCCGATGTCCAGAATGGTCCGGGCGGCGGGAAAGAGAAAGTGGACCCCCTTGGCGTGGCAGGTGATCTCACTAATCTGCCCGTCTGCCATGTCCACCCCGTAGCGACCATAGCCGGTGGCTATGGTCGCCGAGATCTGCTCCGGCAGAACACCGGAGCGTTCAAAGATCTCGGCCGTCACCCGCTTCGGGCCGCTGGTTCCGGTGCCCGCCTGGACTACGGCAGTGGCGACCAGCTCTTTGCCGTCCCCCATAATGACCGCCTTGGAGGACGCGGAGCCAATGTCGATCCCCAATGTGAGCATGGATTTTTCTCCTTTCCCAGCGGATTACTTCAGCAGCTCTTTCGCAATGACCGTGCGCTGGACCTGATTGGTCCCCTCGTAGATCTGAAAGATCTTGGCGTCACGGACCATCTTCTCCATAGGGTACTCTTTCATGTATCCGTAGCCGCCGAAGATCTGGAGGGCATCCACAGCGACTTTCATAGCCACGTCACTGCCCCGGCACTTGCTCATGGAGGAGAACTTGGTGTAGGGCAGCCTGGCATCCACCAGCTCGGCGGTGTGATACACCAACTGCCGGGTACTTTCCACGTCCATGGCCATGTCGGCCAACATCCCCTGGATCATCTGCAGATTGGAGATGGGCTTTTTGAATTGGACGCGGGTATTGGCGTAGCGGATGGCCTCTTCCAGCGCCCGGGAGGCCAAGCCCACGCCCATGGCGCCCACGTTGATGCGGGACTCATTCAGGGTCCCCATGGCGATCTTGAAGCCCTGGCCGATCTCGCCGATGATGTGGTCCTTGGGGACCCGCACGTCCTCGAAGACTACCTCGGTGGTGTTGGACAGGCGGATGCCCATCTTGTCCTCGTGCTTGCCGATGCTGATGCCGGCCCGGTCGCGTTCCACCAAGAAGCAGGTGATGCCCTTCAGCCCCATGGTTTTGTCCACGGTGGCGAATACGGTGTAGGCCCCGGCGATGGCACCGTTGGTGATGAAGCATTTAGTGCCGTTGAGCACGTAATCGCCGCCGTCTTCCACAGCGGTGGTGGATAGCCCGGCGGCGTCGGAGCCGGCGCCGGGCTCGGTGAGGCAGAAACCGGCCCAGCCGCCGTTCACCAGGATGTCAAAGAAGATCTTCTTCTGGGCGTCGTTGGCAAAAAGGGTCATCAGGTGGGTGGCAGAGGCGTTGACACCCACGGCGGAGCCCAGGCCCGGCTCATACTTGCCCAACTGCTCGGCAATAAGGGTCTGCTCCAGGCAGCTCAGGCCAAGCCCGCCGAACTCCTCGGGAGCGGATATGAGGTTGAGCCCCAGTTCCACCATGCCATCATAGAACTGTTGGGGAAACTCCCCCTTGACGTCGTACTCAGCGCAGACAGGAGCCACTTCTTTTTTCAGCCAGTCCCCCACCATGGCGGCGACGCTCATTTGCTCTTCGGTAATGATCATTTTCTATCCATCCTTTCCTGTTTTTTAACTCAAACTAGATCTCCATTGGGGCCGAACTCCATGGGAGCCGGCGCCCCAATGATCTCCACCTCCGGATGGTTTTCAAGGTCCCGGGAGATGGACGTAGAGACCTGGATTTCTTCCATACATAAGGTGTTTCGAATCCGTGCCACCCGGGCCGTCTCGGCGCCTCTGGGGCAGCTGGAGCGCAGGCATAGCCGAATGGCATCCTCGTCCGTATTGGCGTACATGGGGATCCGGCCGCCGGCCATGGAGCCCGTGGTCATCACATTGGCCCAAGTCGTTTCCCAGTCTACCTCGTTGAGGCAGGCCCGGGTAGTTATGTCTACCATTCCCAGCCCCACGCCGCTATGGTGGCTCTCTGGAGTCAGCCTGCGGACAAAAAGCTTATCCAGTTTCAGCGTATTATGGAAGGTATTGGAGAGGTTGCGGCCTACCACGTTGGGGTCGATCCCCGTGCCGCTGATGTTTTTGCCCATCTCGTCCACAATGAGCAGATTGATGTTGTCAAATTTGAATTGGGGCAGCTTCTGTTTGGCAATCCGCAGAAGTTCCGCGTCAGTGGGTACCAGATACTCCGGGGGACAGACCCGGATGTCGCTGATCCGGTCATAGGCATTTTGTACCACCCCTACCCCAAAGGCCACTTTTCCGGTGTCCACCAATGTCTGAGCCGCCTTGGGGAGGAGTTCTGGGAAGCGTTGGAAGCCCGCGTTGTGGAAACAGGACGCTCCCTTGTGATTTCCAAGGCCGATGGCGATCATTTTGCTTAGGCCGCTCTCGTGAGTTCCCCGAAAATCGGTGTGGGGCTTGACTTTGTTGAAGATCACGATACCGTCTGACTGAAAGGCCAGCTTGTCACAGTAGAGGGGGATGCCCTCCAGCTTTCCGTATTGGACCACGGCCATGGAGGTCCGGATTGGCGCCCCGATAGCCTCCTCCGTGATGCCGTATCCTGTAATCAGCTCCAGTTGACCTTCGGCTCGGGCTCCGCCGTGGCTCCCCATGGCTGGCACGATGAAAGGCTCCGCACCCCACGCCCGCAGTGTGCTGCATATACCTTTGACCATGCCGGCCAAACCGGGGATCCCACGGCTGCCCACGGTGACGGCGATTCTTTTCCCCGAAAAGCGACTGCGCTCCGGGAAGACCTGGTCCATCTGACGGACGATCTCTCCCGAAGGGTCTTGAATGTAACTGCGGTCATAGAGCTGGCGGATCGGTACCATCTGGGGCAGCCTGATTTCGTCCATGCCCTGGACCGGAACGTGCATGTTCGGGAAAGAGAAAAACATATTCTTACCGCCTTACTTCACCGGTTCCAAATTACTTGGACTTACTCAGCTGTTCTTCGTCAAAGTTAGGGTGTTCCTTGGCAAACTTCTTGTTCTTGATATGGGCCACGGTGATGGCGGGGATGAACAGGACCACGATGCCCACATAGCCCATATAACCGAAGCCGTAGTTGATGATGTTGGTCAGGCCCACGGTGGAGACCAGCACGGTGGCAATGATGAACAGAGCGCCTACGATGGCGTTGATAACGGTAGGGTTGGCGTTTGGCCTCCGGCTGGTGACCAGGGGGGTGTACCGCACGGCCAGGCCGTAGACCACGCCCACGCCGGTGGAGACATAGGCCGCCAGCAGGGCCACTACGTAAGCGATGAGGACCGCCTGCTGGCCGGTGCTCTCGCAGACCCAGTAAAGGGGCAGGGCGGAGGCGGTGCACTCAGGCATATAGGCCATCATGGCCACATTGGTGAGCCAGAGCATGATGGCGTTGATGAAAACGCCAATGACCAGGGCCAGGTTAATGTCCTTGTTGGTCTTGAGCACGCCGGTGACGCCGATCAGGGCACCCACAGGACCCCAACACTGGAAGCCTACGTAGGAGAACATCTTCAGCAGCACGTATCCAAAACTGGTGGAGTTGGCCTCGGGGGAGGACATCCAGGTGCCCAGATGGCCGTTGCCGTTGGTCAGGGCTACGCCGCAGATCAGCACCAGGGCCACGAAGATGATGATGCACAGCGCCGTACCGGCCTTCAGCACCAAGTCTCTTCCGAAGATGCTCAGCAGCAGCATACCCACGCCGATGACCACGATGCCGGCGAAATAGGGAACACCGAGATAGCTCTCCAGCACGGTGGCGCCGCCGGCCACGCAGGAGGCGATGGCCATGACGCTGGCGATGATAGACAAAACCTCGTAGATGGGGGAAAGCACCTTCTCATAGGGGTGATAGAGTTCATTGGTCAAAGCCCGGAAATTGTTCAGGTTGTGGTTCTTGCCCATGATGAACAGCTCACGGTAGGCGAGGGCCAGAATGACCACCATGGACACTGGGGTCCAAATCGCGTGGAAGCCGAATCTTGTCAGGAAGCCCATGGTCTGGCTGCCGCTGGCGAAGCCGCCGCCGGCGTGCACACTGAACCATGTGGCGGCAACGCTGAAGGCAGCTGCCAGGGTTGCGCCCTTTTTCTTATCCATTAACGTTCACATTCCTTTCTTCATCAAACCGATTCAGCCCGGCAATCCAAGCGATGGACGACCGGCTGAACAATGCCAATGCACATCCGGGACAGCGGTCCCAGAGAGAGTGCCGCCACTAAAGTCCCGATCTGAATGCCTTCGACGTAGCCCAGGAACAACAGGGAAAGGACAAGCGTCGCCGCCACCAGCGTACAGTCATGGGCCAGCTTTGTTGGGCCAAAGTCGGCCTTCAGCCAAAACACAAACGCCTGCACAACACCCTCCGCCGGCAGGGGGATAAAATTGCCGCAGATCGTCCCGGTGATCCCTAAGGCCATCAGGATAAGTGCGATAGCAAACACGGCGCACCGGGCCGGGAGCCCAACAGGGGTCAACTCGCGGAATCGGTACACAAAAATATCCACGATGCCACTAAAAACGATGCTGAGTGGGAGCTGCAAGTAGACCCTTCGCTGAAAGTCTTTGCCATAGACCGCTCGCTCGACCAACAGCATAAAAACATTGTACAGGAGCATCACAGTCCCCAGAGAGAGTCCTGAGCTCAGAGATAAAACATAGGACACACTGGTCACGGGAGTAAGCCCCAACGCCGCCTTGGTCGCTAAGCAGGCTCCGCTGGCATAGAACACCATTCCCAAGCCATACGATACGAGCCTCGCCGCGGGGATTGGTCGTTTCAAAAAATCCCATCCTCACTCAAATGTTTTTATTCACATCGGCCGATGCTGACACCATATTGTTAAGCAAGTTTCATGCCAATGTTCCACAGGCCTCCCGAACCACTGTTCTTAAGCGGTTTCTCTCCCCCGTTGCTCACCATCACCTTCTTATATGGTTGCAAAAACGCAATCAAAATGGTTGCAATATGGCAATCACTTCGCCTTTTGCGTGGAGATTATTTGTGCGATTTGCTTTGAATAAAGCGTTTTCACAAAATCACCCTATAAAAGCAAACGCTCCACGCCGCTCTCCTCGATGGAGTCGAGGATCCGCGGCGCGGAGCATTCTTCATTGCATTGATTGTGCTTCAAGGCTTTGAGCAGTCTTTTCCAGAGAAACTGCCGACGGAGCGATGGGGAAAATCTTTCGTTTGCTTTCTTTCCCCCTGGCGTCCCCCTGCGTTTTTTTACTCTTTGGTGGCGCAAATGCCGTATCGCTTCATTTTGCGAATCAGTGTGGAGTGATCGATCCCCAGGGCTTGGGCGGTCTTTCGGGTGGTTCCGCACTGACGATAGGCGTCGATCAGATAAGAGCGCTCCTGCTGAGCCATATAGTCCGCCAAAGGGTGGACGCCCTCGTTATAGGACCGGCGAACCTGGGTGTCCAGCTTTTTGGAAAAGCCGGGGGGCAGCTCGCAGGTATCCCCCTGACCCAGGACGACCATGCGTTCCACCACGTTCCGAAGCTCCCGCACATTTCCAGGCCAGTCATATTGATACAGCGCCTGGAGAAGAAGGGGGGGAATGTGTTTCTTCTGAAAATAGGTCCGGTTGGCCCGCTCCAGGAAAAAGAGGACCAGGGGAATGATGTCGTCCCGCCGCTCCCGCAGGGCAGGGACCACCAAATTGACCACATTCAAACGATAGTAGAGGTCCTCACGGAAGGACCCCTCTTGGACCATTTGGTTCAGGTCCCGCTTGGTGGCGGAGAGGATCCGTACGTCGGCCGAGACCGTTTTTGAGGCGCCCAACGGGGCGTAGGTCTTCGTATCCAGGAAGCGGAGCAGTTTCACCTGTAAAGCAATTGGCATGTCCCCGATCTCATCCAGGAACAGGGTTCCCCCTTCGGCAGAGGCGATCAGTCCCTTCTTCCCACCCTTGATCTGCCCGGTGAAGGTCCCCTCTGTATAGCCAAACAACTCCGACTCCAAGAGATTTTCCGGAATAGCCCCGCAGTTGACCGCCAAAAAGGGCTTTTCCCGGCGGGGGCTGGTGCCGTGGATGAATTTGGCCACCACTTCTTTCCCTGTGCCGGACTCCCCCTGGATCAGTACGTTCGCATCCACCGCGGCCACCTGCTCAGCCATATCCAAAAGTGCCTGCATCTCCCCGCTGGCGGCCAACACCTCCCGTCGGCAGGCATCCTGAGGCTGCTCCATCTGCTTGGAAAAGCGAGAGAGAATATTTTGTACCGCCTCGATTTGCTCCCGCATATCCAAAAACTCCGACACATCCCGCACGTTCGTAATGATGCGCAGCATCTGTCCGGCGTCATCAAAGCAAGGCATGGACACGCTGACGATGGCGGTCTTGCGTTCAGCGGTGAAATGGATCTGGCTGACCTGCTGCCCGGTGGAAACCGCCTCCAGGCAGCTGGCGCTGGGAACCATTCCTAATTCTTGGAGCTTTTGCAGCTGCATCCCCGTTTTCAGAATGTTCTCCAGCTTTGTAAGCCGGGCATAGGCCTGATTGAAGTAGAGGATCCTACCAGTGGAATCCGCAATCATAAACCCATCATGGGCGCTCTCCAACGCAGAAATAATCTCTTTTTGCGGCAGCTTGCCCACGGGAATATCCCCCTTTCCGGATGTTCTTACTGGTGATTGTATCACAAAATAGTACAAACCGCAATTCTGTGTTATGTGCACTGTGCCCATTCAAAAAAGCCCGAAATTTCCCTCCAGAACAAAACAAAAGACTTTGAACCGCCCCAAATTGTGCTGTCCGCACAATTTGGGGCGGTTCAATCTTGGTTTACAAGGTCCTTCGGCCTTTTTTAAAGGAACCGGCGCCGATTGGCCGCCTGAGGCCTCGGCGGAGAGTCAAGAGCCGGACGGAACAGACAACCCGCTGTTCCGGAGCGCCCGGCGGATGGCCAGAGCCAGGGGCGGAGCGGCCACCAGGGCCACGGCCGCATTGAAGATGGAGGCGGGGAGCTTCAGCGGCAGAATGCCCAGAGCCACCATGGGCTGCAGTCCCTCCAGGAGGATGCCGTCATAGAGAAAGCATTTGGTGAAGTAGAGGACATAATAGGCCGCGCAGCCGCACGCGGCCCCCAGCAGACTGCGGCCGTATGTAAGCTCGCCCCGGCTGAGACTTCCTTTTACAGCCAGCCCGGCCACCAGGCCCATGGCGCCCTTGGTGAGGAAGGTGATCCAGCACTCGGCGGCAAAGAGCGGGTTGGTCAGATCGTAGAGCGCAGAGCCCAGCCCGGAGGCCAGGCCGCCCACCGGGCCGAGGATCAGTCCGGACAGGCAGCAGACAATGTTGGCCAGGGTAAACGAGGTTTTTCCGCCGATGGCAATGGGCATGGTGATGCGGGCATAGTTGCTGGCAAAGACCAATGCCGCCATCATTCCCAGCAAGACCAGCTTTTGTGTGGTAAAACGTTCTTTCATCCCAGATCCACTCCTTTTTTACAGTGCTATTATAAAACAGAACTGACCCTCTTAAAAGTTCCAGTCTTGAAACTTTTAAGAGGGTCAGTTTAACAGTTCGAAAGAGATTCTCACCGCAGGACCCACCGCAGCATCAGCAGCAGGCCAAAGCCGGGGGCGCCCAGGACGCCCAGGACCAGGGCGTTCATCAGGTTGACTCCAAGGCCTGCCCCCAGAAACTGCCCCACGGGAGCGAAGAACGCCAGACAGGCCAGCCCCGCCCCCGTGCGGCCCAGCAGGCGCAGCAGTCCGCTCAGCGGCCGCTTGAGCAGAGCCAGCGCGATCACAAGGCCCAGACTCCCCAGCAGCCATGGCAGGCTTTCCACAATACCCGGCATGGTCATACGGCAGGAAGGGTGGACCGACGCGCCGCCGGGAAGGCGGGCTGCTCCACGCCGGACTCCAGCGCCTTCCTCTGGCGCAGCAGGTAAGAATAGCGGGCTTGAAGGGCCTGGATCTCATAGACATAGGACTCCACCAGTTCCGGGTCGGCGGCGGCGTTGAATCCGGCGTAGGCCTGAGCGATAAGGACGCGGGTGGCTCCCAGGCTCTCCTCTAAAATTTCGGCGGCCTCTTCCTCAGGCATCGCTGTCCGTCGTCCCCAAAATCTTCCGCGCTTTTCCATCCATGCCACGCTCCTTTCTTCCACCATTGTATGGAAAGTATGGACAAATATGCCGCCTGCTATACCGGGGAGCAGAGGAAGAGGCGCATAAAAAGGGAGCGCCCCGCCGATCGGCGGGGCGCTCCCGGTAGTTACAGTTGCCTGAAATTTATTTGTACAGCTCCTGCAGCTTGACCAGGTGCTCGTAACGGGCCTTGGCGGACTCCTCGTTCTTGGCGAAGAGCTCCTTGGCGCGCTCGGGGAAGGAGCGGGTCAGAGCGGAGTAGCGGGCCTCGTTCATCAGGAACTCCTGATAGCCGTCCTTGGGCTCCTTGGAATCCAGGGTGAAGGGGCTCTTGCCGGCCTTCTTCAGGTCGGGGTTGAACCGGAACAGGTTCCAGTAGCCGCACTCGACGGCCTTCTTCATCTCGTCCTGGCAGTGGAGCATGCCGCCCTTGATGGAGTGCATCTCGCAGGGAGAGTAGCCGATGATCAGGGAGGGGCCGTGATAGGCCTCGGCCTCACGGATGGCGGCCAGAGTCTGGTTGGGGTTGGCGCCCATGGCGACCTGAGCCACGTAGACGTAGCCGTAGCTCATGGCGATCTCGGCCAGAGACTTCTTGGCGGTGTTCTTGCCGGCAGCGGCAAACTGAGCAACTGCGCCGAAGTTGGTGGCCTTGGAAGCCTGCCCGCCGGTGTTGGAGTACACCTCGGTGTCGAAGACCATGACGTTCACGTCTTCCCCGGAAGCCAGGACGTGATCCAGGCCGCCGAAGCCGATGTCGTAGGCCCAGCCGTCGCCGCCGAAGATCCAGATGGACTTCTTGGCAAGGAATTCCTTGTGGGCCAGGACCTCGCGGGCCAGAGTGCAGGCCTCGCAGGTGCAGTTGGGGACGATGGCGTCGGCCAGAGCTGCGGCGTACTTGGCGGCGGCAGCCTTGTTGGCGTCGCCCTCGTTGATGGTGTCCAGCCAGGCCTGAGCGGCGGCCTTCAGGTCGGCGTCGGCGTAGGCGACAGCCAGGAGGGCCTCGGTCTTTTCGGTCAGGCGGTCACGGATCGCCTTCTGGCCGTAGTAGAAGCCCAGGCCGTGCTCGGCGTTGTCCTCGAAGAGGGAGTTGGCCCAAGCGGGACCGTGGCCGTTCTTGTCCACAGTGTAGGGAGAGGTAGCGGCGGGACCGCCCCAGATGGAGGAGCAGCCGGTGGCGTTGGAAACGTACATCCGGTCGCCGCAGACCTGCGTGATGAGGCGGGCGTAGCTGGTCTCGGCGCAGCCGGCGCAGGAGCCGGAGAACTCAAGCAGGGGCTGCTTGAACTGGCTGTCCTTCACGCTGGCCACGCTGACCATGTCGTCCTTCTCAGCCACATTGGCCACGCAGTAGTCGAACACGTCCTGCTGAGCGGACTGGCTCTCCTGGGGCTCCATGGTGATGGCCTTGGTGGGGCAGATGCCGACGCACACGCCGCAGCCCATGCAGTCCAGGGGGGAGACGGCCATGGTGTACTGGTACACGCCCTTGCCCTTGCCGGCCTTGATGTCCACGATCTTCGCGGCGGCGGGGGCGGCCTTGGCCTCCTCGGCGGTCAGAGCGAAGGGACGGATGGTGGCGTGGGGGCAGACGTAGGCGCACTGGTTGCACTGGATGCACTTGTCCCCGTCCCAGGCGGGGACGGTGACGGCGACGCCGCGCTTCTCATAGGCGGCAGCGCCCTGCTGGAAGGTGCCGTCCACATGGCCGTCCTCATAGAAGGCAGACACGGGCAGGCTGTCGCCGTCCATACGGCCGATGGGCTCCATCAGGTTCTCCACCATCTTGACCAGCTCGGGACGGCCGGTGAGGGTGCTGGCCTTGGGAGCGTCCTGCGCGGTAGCCCAGGAGGCGGGGATCTCCACCTTATGGAGCAGAGAAGCGCCCATGTCGATGGCCTTGTGGTTGCGGTCCACCACGTCCTGGCCCTTCTTCAGGTAGGAGTGGGTGGCGGCGTCCTTCATGTAGCCGATGGCCTCATCTTTGGAGATGATGTTGGCCAGGGAGAAGAAGGCGGACTGCAGAATGGTGTTGGTCCGCTTGCCCATGCCGATCTCGATGGCGGCGTCGATGGCATTGATGGTGTAGACCTGGACATTGTGCTCGGCGATGTAGCGTTTGGCCACGGCGGGCATGTGCTGATCCAGCTCTTCGTCATTCCACTGGCAGTTGATCAGGAAGATGCCGCCGTCCTTCACGTCACGCACCATGGGGAAGCCCTTGACGATGTAGGAAGGCACATGGCAGGCCACGAAGTCGGCCTTGTTGATGTAGTAGGGGGCGCGGATGGGCTTGTCGCCGAAACGCAGATGGCTGACGGTCACGCCGCCGGTCTTCTTGGAGTCGTACTGGAAGTAAGCCTGGATGTACTTCTCCGTGTGGTCGCCGATGATCTTGGTGGAGTTCTTGTTGGCGCCCACGGTGCCGTCGCCGCCCAGACCCCAGAACTTGCACTCGATGGTGCCGGGAGTGGCGGTGTTGGGGCAGTCGTGCTCAGGCAGGGACAGGTTGGTGACGTCGTCCACGATTCCGATGGTGAACTCGCGGCGGGGAGCGTCCTTGGCCAGCTCCTCATAGACAGCGAACACGCTGCGGGGAGGAGTGTCCTTGGAGCCCAGGCCGTAACGGCCGCCGATGACGACCTTGTCGTTGATGCCGGCCTGAGCCAGGGCGGTGACAACGTCCTGGTACAGAGGCTCGCCCAGGGAGCCGGGCTCCTTGGTGCGGTCCAGCACGGCGATCTTCTTCACAGTCTTGGGCAGGGCGGCGATCATCTTGTCAGCGCGGAAGGGGCGGTACAGACGCACCTTCACCAGGCCCACCTTCTCGCCGTGGGCGTTCAGGTAGTCGATGACCTCCTCGGCCACGTCGCAGATGGAGCCCATGGCGACGATGACGCGGTCAGCGTCCTCGGCGCCGTAATAGTTGAACAGCTGGTAGTTGGTGCCCAGCTTGGCGTTGACCTTGCCCATGTACTCTTCCACGATGCCGGGGACGGCCTCGTAGAACTTGTTGCAGGCCTCGCGGTGCTGGAAGAACACGTCGCCGTTCTCGTGGGAGCCGCGCATGGTGGGATGCTCGGGGTTCAGGGCGCGGGCACGGAAGGCGTCGATGGCGTCCATGTCCACCATGTCCTTCAGATCGTCGTAATCCCAGATGGCGACCTTCTGGATCTCGTGGGAGGTGCGGAAGCCGTCAAAGAAGTTGATGAAAGGCACGCGGCTCTTGATGGCGGCCAGATGGGCGACAGCGCCCAGATCCATCACTTCCTGGGGATTGGTCTCGGCCAGCATGGCAAAGCCGGTCTGGCGGCAGGCCATGACGTCGGAGTGATCGCCGAAGATGTTCAGCGCGTGGGTCGCCACGGTACGGGCGGACACGTGGAACACGCAGGGCAGCAGCTCGCCCGCGATCTTGTACATGTTGGGGATCATCAGCAGAAGGCCCTGGGAAGCGGTGTAGGTGGTCGTCAGGGCGCCGGCGGCCAGAGAGCCGTGAACGGTACCGGAAGCGCCGGCCTCAGACTGCATCTCGATGACCCGGACGGGGTTACCGAAGATGTTCTTGCGTCCGGCGGCGGCCCACTGGTCCACGTTGTCGGCCATGGGGCTGGACGGGGTAATGGGGTAGATGCCGGCCACCTCGGTGAACGCGTAGGACACGTGCGCCGCGGCGGTGTTACCGTCCATGGATTTGAATTGTCTCGCCATTTTGAACGATTCCTCCTTCAGGTATTTCGCTGGGACAATATGAATCTTCTAGCAGCGTCCTTATTCTATCACCTGGTTTGTAATTTGTAAACCTCCTTCTCAAATTCTCAGGACGATTTTTTGTCTAAAGTGCGCTCATTTTTCATAAAAATAGAAAAAGTAGGATTTTTTTAAACCGATGATTTTCCTTTTTGTTTAGAGTCACGGTGGACTGTCCTGCTCGTAGACTGCGTGTTTATAATCCAGACATGCTGAAATTTCGAAGAAAAAGGACCGCCCTGAAGGGCGGTCAGAGGGAGGGGGGATGTGGTTGGAGGCTTCGCCCGGCGAGCGGGAAGGGGGGGCACCATGGCTTACCAAAGGGGCATCCCCCGTCTTGCTGAAGGGTCAGCTTCGCCGCCGGAAGGAGAGAAGCGTAACGATTCAAATAACGTTGAACAAGAACAGACAGAGGTCCTTTGCACCGGCTTCTGCGCGTAGGTAGAGTCCAAAGCAGAGGGCTATCGACCGTGCGGCGGGGATCAAGCGGAGCGGGATCGGTTTCCATGGATGCGTCATGATAGCCTCCGTTGAGACAAAAGAACTCTCTCCGTGGCATTCAACCCGGCGCCGGGGGGGAAAATTGGGGAGCCGCCCCCAGGCGGCGTGGGAGCGCCGCCGGGGGCGGAGAGGCGGTCAGGGGGACGGGGGAAGGTTGTCGGGGGCGTTGGTAGGCGGGACAGAAGAGCCGTCCCCGTGTCCCTTGGGCACTCCACTTTGCTCCAACAGCTCCAATAAACTGCCACCAAAGGAGTAGTATCTTTGAAGGGGTCCCATATCCTTGTAATAGATATTTTTTGAATTGCCGAGGGCATAGAAAGTTCCAACATAGCGGTTTTCAGTGCAAACTCGAACAAAAATGTCATTTCCTGGGCCCATTACGCAGTGCGTCCATCCAGTCCAAACCACATATGTGTTATCCAGTGCTTCAAGAAGCGGAGCAACGTCCTCTGTATAGGTCTCATCTTCATAGTAAGATAGCTTATAATAATACCCAATTATGGAATCGGACGGAATGAGCCAGCTCAGTTTTCTGGGACAAAATAGAAACAAGAGGACGGCACAGAAAAGTGCCAAGAGAGCGTATCTCTTTTTGAAGGGCAACTTCATGGAGAAGACTCCTCGCTATTTGAGCAAATTAAAACAGATCATTTGAGACAAAATGTTCCGACATAGGAACCCATGTATTGACGTTCAGGATATTCGATGCCACCATTCATGATCCAATTATATGCCTGTTGCATTTGGTATGTTTTGTTATAGTAATTAGGCATGGCAATAGAACGAGCAGGGGATTCAATGGTAACGGAAGTTGGCAGTCCGTGAGCCATAGGAAAATATATCTCTGTTGGATGGATTATGGCCCGTTCAGAAGAATAGAATCTAGCATAACTTCCATTTGGGCCACTCTTGGTGTAGATGCCTCGGCAATATGCCCAGTCAAGCTTGATGACACCTTCCACAGTATCTTGTGTTGTTACTTCGAAATTTTTAGATGAAGCGTCCACCAGTATAGCGACAGTGGAATATGCAAGCGAGGCAGCCGTGTTTTCAACAAAAAGAAAAGCAATATCTGTTACTTCGGAAATGAATTTTTGCACATCGCTGGTGTCATTGAAGACTTTAGTCCTATTGCCATGAACTGTTGCAGTATATTTAGCATAATCAGCAGAATAAAATGTAAAGCCATTGTATGTGCCATAATAAGCGAGTGTTGCGTCAATTTCTAATGGAACAAGAACGGTGTACGAGTCCAGTGAGAAGTTTTCCAAATTTTTAAAATCTTGCAGTTGAGTTAGGCAAGATTCTTCAATGTACCCATAGCCTTGTTCGGTCAAATCAAGAGACTGGACAAAGTCTATTGCAGAATTAATATTGGCCTCATTTGCAGTTTAATTAGTTATTTTACCCATACACATACCCGCTCACGGGATCGGTGCCGTTGGAGCCGGAGACGGTGACGGTGTAGGACAGGCGGGCGCCGCCCTTGGAGATGCGGGAATCGGTGTGGGTGTCGCTGAAATGAAGGGCGCCGGGAGAATGGGGAACTGCCCCCCGGCGGCGCAAAAGCGCCGCCGGGGGCTCTTGTGGTTAGTGGGGCGGAAAAACAGTCTCCTTCACCCCACTCAAAATTTTATACCTGCTTTGCCCCCAAAGGACTTTTCTATAAATGCTGGATTCGCCATTGACGGTACTTAATATCTCTATTATGTTATTGTCCTGCGTGCGTAAAATGAGCACTGGACCATCATCAGGAATACCCTTGCTCCATCCTGAAAAAATGACAATAATACTGTTCATGGCAGAGACAATTTCATCTGCATGATCACCGTTGACAGGTTGAGCGCCGTATTCTGTCCTGTATGTGTATAACATGGAAGGTTGCGCACGGATAACGGCACTTAGCGGTCGGGGGAAAAATAGGAAAATGAGAATAGTAGCGATGAAAATGATCGGCAATATACGTTGAAAGAGCGTACGGTGAGTTTTCTTCATAACATTGCCCCTCGCCAATTTATGGGATAATATTACCTGCTTAAATTTAGGTGCAGTTTAAAACAAACCATAAACTAACCCAAGTAAATTTTTCCCACACAGTTAGGTAAGATGTTTGCCGTGATCTTGACAGTGGATTGTGTGGCGCTGACCCTGAGGGTGCAGGCGGCGGAGCTGCCGGATACGGTTACTGTGGGAGAATAGGTAAAGCTGTTTTTGTGCGGAGGACGGCGGCATTGGCGCACAGGGTCAGGCACAAGGCCAGAACCAATGTCAGGGGGAAGATGCGTTTCTTCATGGGAATCTCCTTCTTTCGTATAGGATAGGGCCCTTTGAAATTGCCCTTCACTGACATAACGATTCAGAAGGCGGTTTTGTTACGCAGCTTTATAAAAATTTTAAAAATATTTTTTCTGGGCTGTTTAGTTCGTCTTTTTAACGCTTTCCGCCATTTGGACGAGGCTGTCTGCATCGGCAAGGGAGAAAAAAGTATAAACACAGTTGCGCTGTCCGTCAAAAACCAAAAGGAAGTTGCCATACTCAGGAGCGGTTGCGGTGTACAGAACTGTGTTCCATTGGTTGATTTTAATATCCGAACGGGAGGAGTGTTCATTGTCAAAGCCAATCAGACCACCGGGAGCGGTGGAGAGCACTCCAAACTCAATGGAAATTCCCTCTTGATTTTGATAGGTTACATACCAGTCGCCCGCAAGCTCAAGGGTCTCTGTCTCCACAAACCCCTCGGGCACATAGCTGGGGCGGATGCCGCTCAGGTCACCGCCGTCCGCCGGGTCTCCCTGAAACCGATATTCGTCCACCTCTGGCAGACGCCGAAAGATATACTGCTCCACCCAGGCCCTTGTGCTGGGGTTGAGCCACAGCCCACCGATGGCCACCGAGGCGGCCACCAGCAGCCACACTGCCGCCCGCAGGGCCTTTTGCCACACCGGCCGCGCGCAGGCGCGGGCATAGCCGAAGGGGTCGTTCAGCAGTTTCTGCTCAAACCGGAGGTAGCGCCGGGAAAAATCCGGCTCCGGGACAGGGTCGTCCAGCAGGGGGGCCCACTTGATCCGCTGGGCGTCCAGCAGGGCGGCGCGGAGGACGCGGTCAAAGTCCCCGCCGACATTGTCCTCTTCCGGCGCGTCAAACGGTCTCATGGTCGTACCCCTCCTCCTTTAATTTCCGAATGAGCAGGACGCGCCCCCGGCGGATGCGCTGTCGGGCCGCCCCCAGGGTGATCCCCAGATCGTCGGCGATCTCCCGGTCGGAATATTCGCAGATGAATTTCAGCTCCAGAGGCCGGAGATAGGCCTCCGGCATGGAAGAGATGGGTTCCACCAGCCGCCGGTAGCCCGCCTCGCCCTCGGTCCCTCCCGGCGCGGGGGCGTCCCAGTCCTCGGGCAGGAACTCGCTCCGGTTTTTCTTCCTGAGCAGGTCCAGGGAGATGTTCTTCACTATGGTAACGGCCCAGGGGCCGATTTTGTTACGCTCTTTTTCAAAAATTTTTAAAAAGGTTTCAAAGTGGCCGATGACCCGCAAAAACGCCTCGTGTACCGCGTCCTCCGCCAGGGCGGGGTCCTTCAGAATGTTCAAGGCCACCGCGTAGAGCCTGGCCCGGTAGCGGGTGTAAAACGCCGTAAACAGCGCCTTGTTGTCGTCCCCCTCCAGGAGGGAGAGATAAAACATCAGCATGGCCGGACCTCCTTTCTGTGGGGCCATTATAGCATTTTCGGAAGGAATGTGGTAAAATACCTTGTAAACACCGAAAACAACCATACAAAGGAGAATGGTCATGCGAGAAACAGTAGACGTGGCGGTCATCGGCTGCGGCGAGGCGGGGATCTACGCCGCTTACGAGCTCACCCGTCAGAACCCCGGATTGAACGTGCTGGTGCTGGAGCAGGGCAGAGACATATACAACCGGAGCTGCCCCATCGTGGCCGGGAAGGTGCGCTCCTGCATCCAGTGCTCTGTGTGCGACACCATGTGCGGCTTCGGCGGCGCCGGGGCCTTCTCCGATGGAAAGTTCAACTTCACCACCGCCTTCGGCGGCTGGCTCACCGACTTTATGCCCGCCAGAGAGGTCATGGAGCTCATCGGCTATGTGGACGACATCAATGTCGCCCACGGGGCCACGGAAGAGGTCTACTCCACCTCCTCCCCGGAGGCCCGGGCCCTGGAGAAGAAGGCCCTGGAGTTCGACCTCCACCTCCTCCAGGCCAAGGTCAAGCATCTGGGCACCGAGAACAACCTGCGCATTCTTCAGAATATCTTCGAGGATATGAAGGAGCGGGTGGAATTCCGCTTCAACACCGCCGTGGAGAAGATCGAGTCCCTGGGAGAGGCGGGCTACCGCCTCACCACCGCCAAGGGGGACGAGGTGGACTGCACCTGGCTGGTGGCCGGTCCCGGCCGCTCGGGCGCGGAGTGGTTCTCCGATCAGTGCAAGGATCTGGGCATCCAGCTCATCAACAACCAGGTGGACATCGGCGTGCGGGTGGAACTGCCCGCCCGGGTCTTTGAGCACATCACCGACGTGGTGTATGAGTCCAAGCTGGTCTACCGCACCAAGCAGTACGGCGACCAGGTGCGCACCTTCTGCATGAACCCCTACGGCCACGTGGTGGCCGAGAACGTGGAGGGCATCAACACGGTCAACGGCCACTCCTACGCCGATCCCGCCCTTCAAAGCGAGAACACCAACTTCGCCCTGCTGGTCTCCAACCGGTTCACCGAGCCCTTCAACGAGCCCTACCGCTACGGCAAGCATATCGCCTCCCTGAGCAACATGCTGGCCGGCGGCGTGCTGGTGCAGCGGTTTGGGGATCTGGTGAAGGGCGTGCGCTCCAACGACCACCGGATGAGCAAGTCCTTTACCCGGCCCACCCTCACCGCCGCCGTCCCGGGCGATCTGTCCCTGGCCCTGCCCAAGCGTCAGCTGGACGACATCATCGAGATGATCTATCAGCTGGACAAGCTGGCCCCCGGCACCGCCAACTACGACACCCTGCTCTACGGCGCGGAGGTGAAATTCTACTCCTCCCGGCTGGCGCTCTCCGGGGAGCTGGAGACCGCCCTGCCCCGGTTCTTCGCCATCGGCGACGGCGCGGGCGTGACCCGGGGCCTGGCCCAGGCGGGCGCCTCCGGCGTGAAGGTGGCCCAGGTCATCTCCCGGCGGCTGAAGAACAGCCGGTAAAGAAACGGTAAAAACGTAACCATGATTTGACGGCAATTATACAGGGAAATATGCACTTTGTAAAAAGTTACAGAAAATAACAAACCAAGATATCGCGGGGTTTTCCACAATATCCACAAGGTTATCCACACTGTGTTCTGTCAACCAGGTGGAAAACTCTATGCAGGATTGGTGGACATAAAAACCTGTCAAGGGGAAAACGACCGGCAAAACAGAGAAAGTTTTGCGGCAGGTGGGAAAAGGAGTGGAAACATGGAGGGAGAGCTCATTGCGGCCGTCGCCACCGGCGCGGCCCGGTGCGCCATCGGTGTGATCCGGCTGTCTGGATCCGGCGCGGCCCGGTGCGCGGGGGCGGTGTTTCGGGCGTCCGACGGGCGGGCGCTGGCGGAGCACCCGCCCCGGACGCTGGTGTACGGAGCGCTCTCCGACCGGGACGGGCGGGAGATCGACCGGGTGCTGGCCACCTGGAGCCCCGCGCCCCACAGCTATACCGGGGAGGAGACTGCCGAGCTCCAGTGCCACGGATCCCCGGCGGTGCTGCAGCTGGCGCTGGACAGCCTCTTTGCCCACGGCGCCCGGCAGGCCGGGCGGGGGGAGTTCACCCGGCGGGCCTTTTTGAACGGCAAGCTGGATTTGGCCCAGGCCGAGGCGGTGATGGACCTCATCGACGCCGAGACTCCCGGCGCGGTGCGGCAGGCGGCGGGGCAGCTCTCGGGGGCCCTCTCCCGCCGGGTGGAAAAGGTTTACGCCGCCCTGGTGGACGTCATGGCCCATTTCCACGCCGTGCTGGACTACCCGGATGAGGACATCGATCCCTTCACTGCCCACACGATCCGGGAGGCCCTGGAGGGGGCGGATGGGGCGCTGGAGGCCCTCCTGGCCACCTACCGCCGGGGGAGCATGCTCACCCGGGGGGTGCCCTGCGCCATTGTAGGCCCCCCCAACGCGGGCAAGTCCACCCTCCTCAACGCCCTGGTGGGCTACGAGCGGGCCATCGTTACCGACATTCCCGGCACCACCCGGGACACCGTGGAGGAGCGGTGTGTGCTGGGGGACGTGCTGCTGCGGCTCATCGACACCGCCGGACTGCGGGAGACCCGGGACACCGTGGAAAGGATCGGTGTGGCCCGCAGCCGCGCGGCCATGGCGGAGGCCGGACTGATCCTGGTGGTACTGGATCGGTCACGGCCGGTGGCGGTGGAGGATCTGGCGCTGGTGGAGGAGGCGATGGCGCTGGCCCCCACCATCCTGGTGTGGAACAAAGCCGATCTGCCCCCGGCGGGGACACCTGCCGTGCGGGGGGAGCTGCCGCCTGTGGTGGAACTCAGCGCCCGGACGGGGGCGGGGTTGGAACGGTTGGGGGAGCAAGTGGCCCGGAGCCTCCCCGCGCCCGCCGGCGGGACGGAGGGCGAGCTGCTCACCAACGCCCGGCAGGCCGAGGCGGCGGGGCGGGCGCTGGAGGCCCTGCGCCGTGCGGCGGCGGCACTGGCGGCGGGGGTCACCCCGGACGCCGTGCTCACCGACGTGGAGGAGGCGCTCTCCGCCCTGGGCGAGCTCACCGGCCGCACGGTGCGGGAGGATGTCACCGCCCGCATCTTTCAGCGTTTTTGTGTGGGGAAATAAGGAGAGGAGAGTCCCTTTTCAGGCAAAAAGACCGGAGGCCGGTCCGCAGTGCGGACCGGCCTCCGGTCTTTTTGATGGGGAGAAAAAAGTTAGACTTCCGGCGTTACGGGCTGACCGCTGCGCAGGTAGTGCTCCGAGTAGAATTGGATCACCTGTTCCAAAGAGCGGTTCACTCCTGCCAGGTCGGCCTCGCTCAGGCCCAGATGCTGGGCGGCCCAGGCGGCGTGGGCCTCGTCATAGGCCAGGTGGGCCTGATGGACGGCCCAGCCCCGCTCAGTGAGGGTAAGGAGATAGCGGCGCTGGTTGCCGTCCTCCCGGGTCCGAACCACCAATCCCTTTTCCACCAGTTTGTCCACCACCACAGAGGTGGCTCCCTTGGTGCGGAACATCTGCCCGCTGAGCTCAGCCTGGCTGATGCCCTCGCTCTGGGCGATGGCTTTCAGCGTGTGGGCCTCGTTGGCATAGAGCAGCTCGCCGCCGTAGTCGTGGGGCTTTTTCTGCATGGCGGAGATGATCCGATCCATGGTATAGAGCTGCTCGATCATTTTGGAGATCTCTTCAACGGTGGGCATAGTAAATTTCCTTCCGGCAATTCTTGAGAGATACGCCCCGGGGCGGGTTGCGGCTATCCCGTACCGCGGCCACTGATGGAGACATTGTATCACAAATCTGCCGGAAATGCCAACCTAACATCAAAAGGATTCAGAAAGGAAAAATTCGTTTTCTTTTCGTTCTTTGCACTTTTTTTTCAAAAGGAGGGTTCCAATGGCGAGAAGTGCGCCGTTGGCATGACGGACATGGAGGGGACAGACGCAGACGCAGCGCATACAGGCGATGCACCTGCTCCGATCCACCTGCCGGGGCCTGGTTGCAGGAATGGCCCCCACAGGGCAGCTTCGGACGCATAGGCCGCAGGCGGTGCACCCCGGCCCGCCCACAGGATGGATCAGGCCGGGCAGGCCGCCGGGGGCCCGGTAGGGATGATTGCCGGGAACGGAGACCTCGGGAAGTGCAGGGGACTGAAAAGCCTCCCGGCAACGGCTGGAAAAGGCGGCCAGCTCCGCCGCATCCTGTGCATCCGGACGTCCGGCGCCATAGGCGGACAGGACCGAGTGCTGCGCGACGGCGGCGGTCGCCGCACAGCATCGGAAGCCCTGCCTCCGCAGTAAATCGGTCAACTCCACCAGCGTGTCGTCGTAAGCCCGATTGCCGAATACTGCTGCGGCAATCGTTCGCGCACCGTTGCCCCGGAGCGCTTTCAGCCACGGCAGTGCCACGGGCGGAACGCGGCCTTCAAAGCTGGGAACGGCCACCACGCAGAGATCTTCCGGACGGAAGCAGAGTGCAGAGAGATCCTGTTCCGGATCGGAGAGATCTACTTCGATTTTGGGACAGTCCCACGCGCCGCACAGGAGATCTGCGACCCGGTGTGTCCCGCCCGTAGGACTGAAGAACAGCTTGTAAAGCGCCATAAAGACGGTCCTTTCTCAGTCGCAGTCCTCGTAGCTGACTTCCATTCTTACCCGCCTGTTGGCGATGAGGGCGTAGATGACGGATACGGCCAGAATGACCACGTTGCCGATGAGCTCGGGGGCGGAGGAGGTGACCAGCAGGAGGACCACCTGCAGGGTGGCCACCGCGCCGCCCAGGATGCAGAAGAAGTAGAGCCCGCCCTTGCCCATATGGAACTTGGATTTGTTCCACAGCTCAGGCATCACACTGGGCAGGCGCATGGCGGTGAAGCAGAGCATGATCTTCACCACGGCGGTGAGGATGACGGTGGAGCTGGAGACGGTGGAGATGTCCAGACCCAGGAGAATGGGCACCAGACCCAGGATGTAGAACATGAGGAGCACGGCCACGGGGGTGCCGAACTTGGGGTGGACCCTGGCAAAGAGGGAGGGCAGCCAGCCGTCCTTGGAGGCCTGGATGAAGGGGCGGCACATCCAGCCGATGGAGGCGTTCAGCGTGGTGAGCAGGGCAAACATGGCGCCGCCCACGATGAAGAACACATACACCGGGTGGGGCATGATGGCCTCGGCCACCAGAGCCAGGCTTTTGTTGGCCACGCCGGCCACGGGAAGCACGCCGGCGGCGATGGTGCCCATGACGGCGTAGATGATGGAAATGCCCACCGTGGGAACAATGATGGCGAAGGGAATGTCCCGGGTGGGGTTCTTGGCTTCGCCGGAGAAGTTGATGACATAAGTGGCTCCGCCCGCGGCAAAGGAGAGGTAGGCGGAGGCCATCAGCACGCCGGTGACGCCCTTGGTCATGAAGTCGGGAGGATCCAGATAGCCCGGCTGAATGTTGGGGATGCCGAAGGCGATGAAGAGGGCGATAGCGGCGGCCATGACGGCGCACATGGCGGTCTGGAGCACGGCGGCCTGCTTGGCGCCCAGAATGTTCATCAGGAACAGAATAGTGAGCACCGCCACCGAGATGAGCTTGTCGGGAGCGCCGGGGACCAGGGCCAGCAGGTACTCGGTAAAGGAGAGGACGTACATGGAGATGCCGAGGCCGGTGAAGAAGTTGATGATGATGAAGATGCCCGCCAGGCGCTGACCGCCGAAGGCGGCGATCTGGGTATACTGGCCGCCCTTGAACCGGGCGGTGCCGCCCACCAGGATCTGGGGGATGGCGGTGAGGATGCAGAGAATGCCTGCGATGACGAAGGCCAGGTTGACGCTGCGGCCGGTCATGCCGATGGCGGTGCCGGTCATGGCCATGATGCCGGCGCCGATGATCTGGCCCACGGCGATGGACACCAGGTCCATCCGGCCCATGTTGCGCTTGAGTTCGCCGGCTGCGGGGGTCACTTTCTCACTCATGGGAAATACCTCCATTCAATTTGTGCGGGGCTGTTTGCCAAGCCAGGTCAGTTGGCGTAGAAGAGCTCGGGAGCTTTGGGGGCCGCGGCCACCGCTTCCATCACGGCGATCTTCTCCCGCAGGGCGGGGACGGCGATGGCCTTGGCTCCGGCCGGGCAGTTCTGAATGCACCGGGCGCAGTCCAGGCACCGCCAGGCATCGATCTCGGCGGGGTCCAGGGGATTGATGGCCTGCACGGGGCACTGCTGCTGGCAGAGCATGCAGCCGGTGCACTTGCTCCGGTCGGTGGCGGGGGCGATGGGCAGATCCATGGCCGGGCGGTAGGGGAAGCTGCCGGGCACCGTCAGAGAGAGGGCGGAGAGGTCGGCGGTGGAGCGGACCAGCTGGGCGGCCGTCTGGCCGAATTGGACGGCCAGAGCCAGGTCACTGTCGTTGGGCCGCCCGGTGCCCAGCTTGTCGGTGAAGCTGTGCCGGGCGATGAAGGCGGCGCCGGCCACCGGGCGGAAGCCGTGGGCAGCGCTCTCATCGGAGAGCTCCAGCAGGGCGTCGCCCAGGTTCTGGTTGCCGTAGGTGACCACCAGGGCGGCGGGGATGTCCCGGGCCTCAATGAGCCGGAAAAATTCTGTCAGGAGCGCGGGCACCCGGCCGTAGTAGACGGGCATGCCGATGACGGCAAAATCTCCCTCCCGCAGCTCCGCTCCGGCCCAGCGGCTCTCAAAAGAGGTCCGGTCCAGGTCCAGACGCTCCGGGGCGTTTACCCCGCGTGCCACGGCGTCCGCCGCCTTGCGGGTGCCGCCGGTGGGGCTGAAGGTGAGGGTGACGACACGTTTGATCTCCATCTCAGTGTACCTCCGTTTCTTTGCACCATTCCGCCAGCTCGTCCGGGGCGGGCAGATCGGCGGGATGGGCGGCGTAGTGCGCCTTGCGGACCGTGAGCCCGGGCTCCACCAGGAAGGCGGCGGGAAGCTGGAGCTCGTTGCCTTCGTAGGCGCCGTGGGTCAGGCCGGCCTGACGGGCCGCACCGATCTTCTGAAGGACCGCGGCGTTGGCCATCTTCTCCATGGACAGCGCGGGGGCGATGTGATAGCGCTCATAGAGCTTCTGCCCGGGATCGCAGAGGATCTCGAAGGGGTAGAAATGCTCGTCGATCTGCTCCCGGATCCCGGCGGGGTCGCTCTGGAGGACCACCAGGGCTTTGGCACCGGCGGCGGTGATGGCATCGTAGTGTTCCTTCAGGCGGCGCAGATCCAGCTGGCAGATGGTGCAGCCGTAGTAGCGCAGGAAGAGAAGTACGGTGGGGCGGTCCACCAGCTCGGAGAGCCGGGCGCTCCGCCAGGGAGTGACACACAGCGTGTCGTCCAGTGCCGCGCCGGGGAAGAGCCGGTCCAGAGCGGTGCACATCCGGCGCAGGCCCTCCTCCAGCAGAGAGCGGGGGCAGGCCACGTTGATCCGCAGGCGGGTCTCACCGCCGGGGCCGAAGGTGGGAGAGCCCTCGGGTCCGCTTTCGATGAGGATGTCGGCGGTCTTGACCAGATAGCTGTCCACGTCGGCCCGGGCCGCGCCCTGGAGGTAGGGGGCTACGTCCACCCAGGCGAAGTAGGTCCCCTCGGGGACGGTCATCCGGGCCTTGGGCAGGTGCTCGGCCAGGTAGTCCCGGGTAAAGACCAGGTTGTCGTGGAGGTAGACGTTGAGCTGGTCCAGCCAGGGCTCGCCGGTGGCGTAGGCCGACTGGATGGCGGTGATGGAGAGGGGGTTTGGATACATCACGCCGCAGTCCCCCTGTACCTTTTGGGCCCAGAGCGCCTTGAGATGGGGGTCGTGGATGATGATATTGGAGTAGGCCATGCCCGCCAGATTGAAGGTCTTGGAGACTGAGGCGCAGGTAATGATCTCGTTTTTGTGGTCGGGGAAGAGCTTTTCCAGGGGGGTGTGCTTCACGCCGGGGGCCACGATGTCGTGGTGGATCTCGTCGGCGATGATGCGCACACCGTTGGCAAAGCACAGCTCGGCCATCCGGCGCAGCTCGTCCTCGGACCAGACCCGGCCGGTGGGGTTGTGGGGAGAGCAGAGGATAAAGAGGGTGGTCCTGGGGTCCTTGACCTTCCGCTCGAAGTCGGCAAAGTCGACCTCATACCGATCGCCCTTCAGCACCAACTGGCTGGACACGGCGGTGCGGTGGTTGCACTCGATCTTTTTATAGAAGGGGCGGTAAATGGGGGGCTGGATCACCACCTGATCCCCCTCGTGGGTCATGAGCTGGATGAGATAGCTGATGGCAGGGACAATGCCGTTGCAATAGAAGATGTCGCTGGAATTCACATACCAGCCGAAGCGGTGCCAGAACCAGCCGCACACGCTGCGGAAGAACTCCCCGGTAAAGTTGGCGCTGTATCCGAAGATCTTCCGGTCCACCCGCCGGTGCAGGGCTTCGATGACCCCGTCGGGGCAGGGAAAGTCCATGTCTGCCACCCAGAAGGGCAGGGTGGACAGCCCGGCGTTGGGGTTCTGCACAGGCTGAAACTCCCATTTGCCGCAGTTGGTGCCGTGCCGGTCCACCAGGCGGTCAAAATCGTAGGCCAATGTCATTTCCTCCTTTTTGTCTATAAAGTTTAATAGATAAACAGTTTTACTAATAAACAGTATAGTGCGAAGAACGGAGGAGTCAAGAGAAACCTGCACAACACGGATCAGTTTGTTAAAAGCGGCAAAAAAGGCCATTGAAAATTTGGACAGAGCGCCGAAAAAATGCCGCCCATGAAGGCAAAAAAAGCCCCGCACAAGGTATCACACCTTGTGCGGGGCTCAAAAAAGCTTTAGGTTTTTTCCTCAAAGGATGCGCCGCAGTTGCGGCAGGTGATGGAGATTTTCCCCTTTCCCTTGGGCACCCGGAGCTGCTGGCCGCAGTTGGGGCAGCGGAAGTAGGCGTGGTCCCGGTCCCGGCGGCGGCACTTGTTTACGTTGTACCACCGTACGATGGGCTGCACCGCGTCCAGAAAGCGGGCGTTTTCCGCCTGCCGCCGGTCGATCTGCCGGGAGAACATCCGGTAAAAGGCCAGAATCAGACAGACGGTGGAGAGAAGGCTCATCAGGTGGCTGCGAAGCAGGGAGGAGAGGAGATAGAGCACAAAGTAGACGGCAATCAGGGCATAATTGAGGGAATCTGTTCCGTATCTCCCATACATCACCCGTCTCAGCCAGTTCATTCTATCCGCCGCCTTTGCATTTACATCTTATTTTACAAAATTCATGATAGCGGTTTCTCCGGGCAACGTCAAGAATGGAAACGTAAACAAAATGTGAATTGTGTGCCGACACAGGACCATTTTAAACGGAAGGGCTTGCGCCGGGGGGAAAAAGCAGATATACTGTTGAAAAAAATCGGGAGGGCCGACTATGAAGCGGATCGACAAGGAAAACTACTATTTGGATATTGCCGAGACGGTGCTGGAGCGGTCCACCTGTCTGCGGCGCTGCTATGGGGCCATCATCGTCAAATCCGATGAGATCGTGGCCACCGGCTATAACGGCGCCCCCAGGGGCCGGAGAAACTGTGTGGATCTGAACTTCTGCACCCGGGAGGCTATGGGCATCCCCTCCGGGGAGCGCTATGAGTTGTGCCGTTCGGTCCACGCGGAGGCCAACGCCATCATCTCCGCCGCCCGCAGCGACATTCTGGGCGGGACCCTCTACCTTGTGGGGAGGGACGCCAAGACCGGGGACCTTCTGGGGGACGCCACCTCCTGCTCCATGTGCCGCCGGCTGGTCATCAACGCCGGGATCCAGCGGGTGGTGATCCGCCGCAGCGAGCGGGAGTATGATGTGGTCCATGTGGAGGACTGGGTGCGGGAGGACGACTCCCTGCCTGAACCGGCAACGCAGGAGTAAATTATGGGACGGCAGCAATGCCGTCCCATCTGCTTTTTGAACGCCCGGCGGCAGTCCGGGCAGCAGAGAGAGGAGAAAATCGGATGCATGTTTTCGATCTGGCCCTGTGGCTGTTTTTCTGTTATTCCTTCCTGGGCTGGCTGGCGGAGACCGCTCTGGCCGCCGTGCGCACCCGGAAATACGTGGACCGCAGCCTGCTTTTCGGGCCGGTCTGCGTGGTGTACGGCGCGGCGGGGCTGCTCATCTCGGCCAGCCTGGGGGAGCTGTCCGGAAGCTGGTTCTTCCTCTTCCTGGGCAGCGCCATCTACGCCACGGTGGTGGAGTGGCTGGCGGGCCACATGCTGGAAAAGCTGACCCACACCCGCTGGTGGGACTACTCGGGCCACCGCTGGAATCTGGACGGCTATATCAGCCTGCGTTCCTCCGCCCTCTGGGGCCTTCTGGGCTTGGCACTGGTCCGGTGGGGGAATCCCCTCCTGGCGGGCCTGTACGAGCTGCTGCCCCCGCTGGCGGGGCGGATCCTCCTCTGGGTGCTGCTGGCGGTCCTGGCGCTGGACATTCTGGCCACCGGCCTGACCTTGGGCGGCGTGTCCGGCAAGCTGCCCCGGGTGGAGGCTGCGGGGAACCGCCTGGCCGCCCTCACCGTGCGGATGGGGACCTGGGTGCTGGGCAAGACCGAGGGCCGTATCCGGAAGGCCCATCCGGAGGCCACCTTCCGGGCCGGGCCCCGGGAGAGATCGGCGGTGTTCGCCCAGGGCTGCGGCTTTTACAAGCTTTTCTGGCTGTTTCTCATCGGCGCGTTTCTGGGGGACGTGACCGAGACGATTTTCTGCCGCGTCACCGTGGGCGTGTGGATGAGCCGGAGCAGTGTGGTGTGGGGGCCCTTCTCCATCGTCTGGGGCCTCGCCATGGCGCTGGCCACCCTGCTGCTCTATCAGTACAAGGACAGGCCCGTCAGCTTCCTCTTTGTGGCCGGGACCCTGCTGGGCGGCGCTTACGAATATCTGTGCAGCGTCTTTACGGAAGTGGTGTTCGGCACGGTGTTCTGGGATTACAGCCACATCCCCTTCAACCTGGGCGGACGGGTGAACCTGCTCTACTGCTTTTTCTGGGGGTTTGCCGCGGTGGCCTGGTTCCGCATTTTCTACCCTAAGCTCTCTGCACTCATCGAGCGGCTGCCCAAACGGCCGGGGCAGATTTTGACCTGGGCCCTGGCGGCGTTCTTCCTCTGCGACATCGCCGTCAGCGCCGGGGCGCTGGCCCGCTGTGACGCCCGGGCCCGGGGGGAGGCCCCACAGTCGGCCTGGGAGGAGTACCTGGACGACCATTACCCGGACGAGCGGATGAATGAGATTTACCCCGCCGCAGTGCGCATCGATTGAACAAAACCCGCCGGAGCATCGCTCCGGCGGGTTTTGCTCCTCCGCCATTCTGCCCGATCTGCGGGGAAACCCGAGACCGGAGGAAGCGGATTTGCGTTTCGCATAGGAAATTCCTTGACAGAAAAGCGGTTGGGACTTAAAATATGTTAGGTGCATTTTTGGAAAAGCGCCAGTATGGGCGCTTTTCTTTGTTTTCGCGGGCCGCGACAGCGGCTCACCCATTCCCCCGCGATTGAAATTGAAATGAAAAAAGAACCGATACGGAGGTGTGACAAGAACAGTATGGAATTTAATTTGCTCTGTGTGATCGTGGGTATCGTCACCCTGGTCATTGGCGTTTTTGTGGGCATTGCCATCCGAAAGAGCGTGGCCGAGAAGAAGATCTTCGGCGCGGAGGAGGAGGCCAAGCGCATCCTCAACGAGGCGATCAAGAACGCGGAAAACAAGCAGCGGGAGGCCATGGTGGAGGCCAAGGAGGCCATCCTCACCGCCCGTAATGAGTGGGAAAAGGAAGAAAAAGAGCGTCGGGCAGATCTCCAGAAGCAGGAGCACCGCCTGCAGCAGAAGGAAGAGAACCTCGACCGCAAGACCGACAACATCGAGAAAAAAGAGGAGACCCTGCAGAACAAGCTGGCCGACCTGGAGCATACCCGGGAAGAGATCGAGGCCATTGAGAACCGCAAGCGCACCGAACTGGAGCGCATTTCCGGCATGACCGCTGAAGAGGCCAAGGATCTGCTCATCAGTCAGCTGGAGGCCGAGGTGACCCATGAATCGGCCGCCAAGATCAAGGAGGCGGAGCTGCACTATAAAGAGGAGTCCGACTCCCTGGCCCGGGAGATCATCGGTCTGGCCATCCAGCGCTGCGCCGCCGACCATGTGGCCGAGGCCACCGTGTCTGTGGTGCCCCTGCCCAACGATGAGATGAAGGGACGCATCATCGGCCGGGAGGGCCGGAACATCCGCACCCTGGAGACGCTTACCGGCGTGGATCTCATCATCGACGACACCCCGGAGGCCATCACGGTCTCCTGCTTCGACCCGGTCCGCCGGGAAATTGCCCGCATTGCCCTGGAGAAGCTCATCCAGGACGGCCGTATCCACCCCGCACGCATCGAGGAAATGGTGGAGAAAGCCAAGCGTGAGGTGGATGCCACCATCAAGGCCGAGGGCGAGCGGGCTGTCTTTGAGACCAACGTCCACGGCCTGCACCCGGAGCTGGTCAAGCTCCTGGGCCGGATGAAGTACCGTACCAGTTACGGTCAGAACGTGCTCAGCCACTCCATCGAGGTCTCCCATCTGGCGGGCCTCATGGCCGCCGAGCTGGGCGGCGACGTCACGGCTGCCAAGCGCTCCGGCCTGCTTCACGACCTGGGCAAGGCCATCGACCACGAGGTGGAGGGCTCCCATGTGGCCATCGGCGTGGAACTGGCCCGGAAGTACCATGAGAGCGAAGAGATCATCAACGCCATCGAGGCCCACCACGGCGACGTGGAGCCCAAGACCTTGGTGGCGGTGCTGGTGCAGGCGGCCGACGCCGTCTCCGCCGCCCGTCCCGGCGCCCGGAGGGAAAACCTGGAGAACTACATCAAGCGCTTGGAGACGCTGGAGGGCATCGGCTCCTCCTTCCCCGGCGTGGAAAAGTGTTTTGCCATCCAGGCCGGCCGGGAGATCCGCATCATGGTGGAGCCGGAGAAGATCACCGAGGATCAGATGGTGATCCTGGCCCGGGATGTGGCCAAGAAGATCGAGGACGAGATGGAATATCCCGGCCAGATCAAGGTCAACATTATCCGGGAGACCAAAGCGGTGGATTACGCCAAATAAAAACGCAGATCGCCCCGGCAGCCACATGGCTGCCGGGGCGGTTTTTACCTGAAGGGGATACCGGAGGGCGGCCCCGCGCCGGTATGTTTTGGGCGGCGCGGGGGAAAGCTCACTCCAGAAGATAGCCCAGGGCCCGAAGGGCCTGGGCGGCCCGGTCCAGAGCGGCCGGGTCGGGGGAGCGGACGGTGTGGAGGTGGATCCCTCCGGTGAGGTCGGAGAGGGGCTTGGCGTCGCTTCTGCGGGCCTGCTCCAAAAACTGCCCCACGTCGTAGCGGGAGCGCAGCCGCAGGACTCCGGTGAGCTGGCCGTAGAGGGGATGCTCCACCACCACGTCCACCACCTCACAGCCCGTGTCCACCAGGGCGTTGAGCTCGGCCTCCATCCCCTGGGGAGGGTGGATACAGGCAAGCGTGCGGGTGAGTCCGGGGGCGCGCTCTTTCACATACCCCCTGGGGGTGGCGGAGATGGGGTGTCCCGCCGCCCGGAGCAGCGCCACATCCCCCACGATGACCTGACGGCTGACCCCCAGTGTCCGTGCCAGGGACGCCGCGCTCACGGGGGCGGAGCCCTCTCCCAGCCGGCGGAGGATCTCCTCCCGGCGAGCCTGTCCATCCATGCTGTCCATGGGTCATTCCTCCTGATGAATCGAATCGGACTTGACATGAGTATAGCATGTCCGGGCGCGCTGTGCAAAGGAAAGGGGGAAATTACTTGATTTCCCATGGCGTGGATGTTAAAATCACATTGATTCCCAAAGACAGAAGGAGGACAGCCGCCGTGACCAAGGACGAGGCTTTTGAATTTTTGGACCGGACCGCCCGTGGGATCGCCGAGATGTTCGGCACCTCCTGCGAGACTCTGGTCCATGATATGGGCAATCCCAAGCACCCCATTTTGTCCATCTACAACGGACAGGTCTCCGGCCGGGAGGTGGGTTCCACCCTGGATATTCTGGGCTCGGACAAGAGCCTGGACACCACGGCGCTCACCACCGACTTTGTCAACCTGTACGCCACCACACCCTCGGGGGAACAGATCAAATCCTCTACGTTCCATCTGATTACGGAGGAGTACAACCTGGCCCTGGGCATCAACTTCGACTTCACCTCCCTGGCCTATGCCAACCGCACTCTGGTGGGCCTGATGAGGGCGGACGCCGACCTCCAAAGCGCCATGTGGCAGGGAGGGGAGAGCCAGCTCAACCAGATCTTCGAGGAGTGTCTCACCTCCCTGGGGAAGCCGGTGGCCGAGCTGAACAAGAAGGAGCGGATGAAGCTGGTGGCGCTCATGGACCAGAAAAACGCCTTTTCCTTCCGCAAGTCGGTGCCCTTCGTGGCCGGAAGGCTGAAGGTGTCCCGATACACCGTCTACAAATATTTGGGGGAGCTGGCCGAAGAGAAGTCCGGCGCCCGGAAAGAGTGATTTCGTATGGATCAGGAAAAGATCAGCGCCTATTTTGACGACCCCGCCCGCCGGGCCGAGATGATCTCCGCCGTCTCCCGGCTGGTGGGGGTGAAGAGCGTCAGGGGGGACGCCGAGCCCGGCGCGCCCTTCGGCCCCGGCCCCCGCACCGCCCTGGACGAGGCCCTGAAGCTGTGCGCCGAGCTGGGCTTTGCCGTTCAGGACTACGACCACTATGTGGGCCTGTGCGACCTCAACGACAAGCCCACCCAGCTCCACATCCTGGGCCACCTGGACGTGGTGGGGGAGGGCACCGGCTGGGCCACCGATCCCTACACCTGTGTGGAAAAGGACGGCATGCTCTACGGCCGGGGCGTCAGCGACGACAAGGGCCCGGTGTGCGCCGCCCTGCTGGCCATGAAAGCGGTGCGGGACCTGGGCCTGCCGGTGAGCAAGAACGCCCGGCTCATCCTTGGGACCGACGAGGAGTCCGGCTCTGAGGACATCGCCTACTACTACGCCCGGGAGCCCTATGCCCCCCAGACCTTCACACCCGACGCCGACTTCCCCGTCATCCACATCGAAAAGGGCCACTACTGCCCTGAGTTCGGCGCGTCCTGGGATCGGACGGCAGCCCTGCCCCGGGTGTCCGGCATGACGGGCGGCTTCCGCCGCAACGTGGTGCCCCCTGAGGCCCGGGCCGAGGTCCTGGGTCTGCGGGCCGCCGACGTCGCCCCCCTGTGCCCCGCCGTGGAGAATCGCTCCGGGGCAGTGTTCACCGTCACCGACATGGTGGGGGGTGTGCGCATCCACTGCGCCGGGCGCAACGCCCACGCCGCCAGCCCCGACGACGGCATCAACGCCATCGCCGCCCTGCTGGAGGTGCTGGCGGCCCTTCCCCTGGCTGACTGCGACAGCACCCGGATCATCGGGGGCCTGCACACTCTCTTCCCTTACGGCGACAACCGGGGCCGGGCCCTGGGCATCGCCCAGTCTGACGAGCAGTCTGGGGAGCTGACCCTGAATCTGGCGCTGATCACCCTCAGCGAGACGGGCTTTTCCGCCCAGTTTGACGCCCGGGTGCCGCTGTGTGCCGACCGGGAGAACTGCGCCGGGGCCTGCGAGGCCGCACTGGAGCGGTACGGCATCACCGTCACCAAGGGCGGTGAGATGACCCATGTTCATGTGGTGGAGGCCGACTCGCCCCTGGTCAGGACCCTGCTGGAGTGTTATGAGACCTACACCGGAGTGGAAAACGCCAAGCCCATTGCCATCGGCGGCGGAACTTACGTTCACGACATTCCCGGCGGCGTGGCCTTCGGCTGCGACTTTCCCGGCTTCGACCCCAAGATGCACTCGGCCAACGAGCAGGCCAGTGTGGACAACCTGCTGCTGGCCGCCAAGATCTTCACGCTGGCCATCGCGCGGCTGTGCAAATGAGGGAAAAGGATACGTGAGATGAAAGAGCTGACCCGGCGCCTCGGCGCCCTTGCCCTGGCCCTCGGCCTGGGGCTGACCCTGGCCGCCTGCGGCGAGAGCAGCGGCCTGAGCAAGCGGGAGGCGGAGACCTATGTGGACGGCCTGCTGCGGGAGACCTATCTGGGGGAATTTGACGCCGATTACCTCCGGATGGTGGATCTCAGCGAGGAAGAGGCCCGCAAGACCTACGGTTCCGGACTGGACGCCGAGACAGAGTTTTTTATGGGCCTTTATAACATCGAGTACCCCACCGAGGAGCTTCGGCAGGAGGTCAGGGCGATGTATGCCGAGATCTATGCGCACGCCAGGTTTGAGGTGGTCTCGGCTGCGGAGCAGGACGACGGCTCCTTTTCCGTCAAGGTGAACGTGGAACCCATCGACATCGTCCGGCTGGTGGATGCCGACTGGGCGGAGACGGTGCAGCCTTTCTATGACGAATACCCCTATGAGGTGCAGAGCGCCATGGAAGAGGAGGCGTACCGGGCCATGGACGCCCAGTGGGCCCGACTGGTGGTGGATCTCTATCAGGAGAAGCTGCCCGAGACGGGCAATCTGGCCGCACAGACCGTTACGGTGCAGCTGGAGCGGGACAGGGACGGAAATTACGCCATCACCTCCGAGGACCTGGGCCGCCTGGACGAGGCTGTCATCGACTACTCCGTCTACGCCAACGGGGTCAAGGAACAGGCCCGTTAAAACGAATGGAGTCGCCCGCATCGGAAGATGCGGGCGACTTTTACATTTGATGCGGGTGCGGACGGTCAGGCCGGGGTGGTCTCCGGATCCAGGGACATCACCGACACCTCGTAGGCGATGCGTTCCTCCTCCCGGAGCCCCTCCACCTTCCGGTACTTTCGGCTCTGGAGCCGCCCGGTCATATGCACGGTGTCTCCCACGTCCAGGTGTCCGCAGGAACGGGCCAGGGAGCCCCAGGCGATGCAGGGGAGATAATCCGCCCGGCCGTAGCGGCGGTTGACCGCCAGCAGCAGGTCGCAGATCTCCCGTCCCAGGGGAGTCCGCCGGACCACCGGTTCCTTGCACAGCACTCCGGTGAGCTCCAGACGGTTGTCGTGTTCGCCCTGGGCGGGGGAGAGAGTACGGGCAAAGAAAGTGATGACCAGGCGGCTGCCCACACCGCTGCGGTTGTTGAAGGAGCGGACCTCGCCCACGGTCTCATACTCCTGCCCCGGCTCCACGGGGCACTGCTCCAGCAGCTGGGGAGAGACCACCACGTTCAAAATGTCCACTGCTCCGCTCAGCCGTTCCACCTCCAGAGGGAAGGTGAGATAGCTCTGGCCGTGGTTGGTGTGGGAATAGCGGGGCTCCGCCCCCGCCCGCCCCCGCAGGGAGGCCAGGTTTTTGCTTGTCTGCATGTGTGTCACACTCCCGTTTGTGTTCTTGGAACCACTATATGAGACGAGCTGTGGGAGTATGACCCAAAGGGGAGACAGGCTGTTTGCAAAAATAAAAAACGGACTTGACAAAAGGCCTGACTATAAAGTATATTAGAAAAATCTTAAATACTTGATGGAGGAATTATGGCTGCTGTGAGAAGAATTGCCCTGGTGGGGGAAGAGTGCGTGGCCTGCGGCTGCTGCGAACGGGTCTGCCCCCGGCAAGCGGTCGCCGTTTTGCACGGGGTGCGGGCGAAGGTGGACGGGGCGCGCTGCGTGGGCTGCGGCATGTGTGCCGCCGTCTGTCCCGCCGCTGTCATTCGGATGGAGGAGAGGGGGGAGAGCCATGCGTAAGCACTGGTACGACTACCTGTGGATCGGGGAGCTGCTCTATTTGATCCTGGGGCTGTTCAACATCCTCTTTGCCTGGCTGGGGATGCTGTTTTCACCATCCCGCTGCTGGTGGCTGTCTTTGGCGGGAGCAAGGCTTACTGCAGCCGCTACTGCGGCCGGGGGCAGCTCCTCTCCCTTTTGGGGACGAAGTGGAAGCTCTCCCGCAATGCGTCGCCTCCCCGGTTTTTACGGAGCCGGTGGTTTCGATACGGATTTTTGACCTTCTTCCTGATCATGTTCGGGCGGATGCTGTACGGCACCTACCGGGTGTTCGCGGGCGCGCCTCTGTCCCAGACGGTCACCCTGCTCTGGACCTTCCGCCTGCCCTGGCAGTGGGCGGAGGTTGGGATGGCCAGCCCCTGGGCGGCCCAGTTCGCGTTCGGCTTTTTTGGCGTGATGCTCACTTCCGCCGTGCTGGGGCTGGCCACCATGGTCCTGTTCCGGCCCCGTTCCTGGTGTGTATACTGCCCCATGGGAACCATGACCCAGGGGATCTGCGGACTGAGAAATCAAAAGGAGATACGAAAGAATGGAAGAGAATGCGAAAACAGTGGCCCAGCTGCTCAAGCTTCTGGCCAATGAGCACCGTCTGCTCATCCTGTGCGCGCTGGCGGAGGGGGAGCGCACGGTGGGTGAGATCCACGCCTTCCTCCCAGGGATCACCGGCTCCGCCCTCTCCCAGCACCTGTCCCAGCTGAAGCTGGGTGGCATCCTGGAGGCGGAAAAGCGGGGAATGCATGTGTTTTACCGTATTGACGACCCCCGGGTGGTGAGCCTGCTGGGGGTGCTGAAGGAGTACTACTGCCCTTGACGCACAGGGGAGAAAAACGAGGGGCGGAAGGCGGTTTGCGCCTTCCGCCCCTCGTTGATCGGGGAGAGAAAAATGATTACCGGTCCCATTTCTGAATGAGGGACAGAAGCTGATCGGCGAAGCGGGCCAGGTCCTTGTTGGCCCCGCCCTTGTTCCGGCGGATGACGGTGAGCAGCTGCTGCCCGGCCTCCTCCAGCCTCCGATAGGCGGGCGTGCCCGCGGGGGAGGAGGGGAGAGACTCCTTGACTGCGGGGGGGATGCCCGGGGCCAGCAGGCGGTTTTCCAAGAGGTCGTAGACCTCCTCGTAGTCGGGGGCGTGGGCGGCAAAGCCCCGCTCCTTCAAAAGGTCTGCGTAGGTGACGGTCACGTCTTTGTCCCCGTGGACCACGAAGACCTGCTGGGGCTTGGGTTCAAAGTGGCTCATCCAGTCCAGAAGCCCATTCTGGTCGGCGTGAGAGCTGAGGCCTTCCACCCGGGTGATCCGGGCCCGGACAGCGATCTCCTCGCCGAAGAGCTTGACGGAATCCGCGCCCTCCAGCAGGCGGCGGCCCAGGCTGCCCTCAGCCTGATAGCCCACAAAGACGACGGTGCACTCCGGCCGCCAGAGGTTGTGCTTGAGGTGGTGGCGGATGCGCCCGGCGTCGCACATGCCGGAGGCCGAGAGGATGACCCGGCTCTTCCGGTCGGCGTTGAGGGCCTTGGACTCATCCACCGTCTCGGTGAGGGTCAGGTTGTCGAACTGGAAGAGGTGGCCCCGCCGGATGGCGGCGATGGCGTCGGCGTCCAGGTAGCCGTTGAGGTCGCCTGAGAAGATCTCGGTGGCCTCTTTGGCCAGGGGGGAGTCCACCACGACCTCGAAGTTGGGGTCGCTCTTTACCAGCCCCTCTTCCTTGATCTCCCGCATGAAATACAGAAGCTCCTGGGTACGGCCCACGGCAAAGGAGGGGATGATGACGTTGCCGCCCTTGGCCATGGTCTCGTCGATGATGGCCGCCAGCTCCTCCTTGTAGGAGCCGGTCTTGGCGTGGAGCCGGTCGCCGTAGGTGCTCTCGGTGACCACATAGTCGGCCGAGCCCTGAATGGGCTGGGGGTCCCGGATGATGGGCTGATCCAGGTTGCCCAGGTCGCCGGAAAAGACGATCTTCCTGGTGACGCCCTCTTCCGTGAGCCAGAGCTGGGCCTCGGCCGATCCGAGGAGATGCCCCGCGTCCACAAACTCCAGCGCCGCGCCGTCGGCGAGTTTGACCCGCTGTCCGTACTCCACCGGCACCAGCAGGTCAAGGGTGGCCTGGGCGTCCTGCACGGTGTAGAGAGGCTCCACCGGGGCCTTGCCCGCCCGCTTGCCCTTCTGGTTTTCCCACTGGGCGTCGCTCTCCTGGATGTGGGCGGAGTCCAGCAGCATGATGCCCAGCAGCTTGGCGGTGAGCCGGGTGCAGTAGATGCTGCCGGAGAAGCCCTGCTTCACCAGCAGGGGCAGGCGTCCGGAGTGGTCGATGTGGGCATGGGTGACAATGACGGCGTCCACCATGCCGGGGCTGAAGTCCAGCGCGCTGTTGTCCTTTTCGTCCCGGCCCTGCTGCAGTCCGCAGTCGATGAGGTACTTGCGGCCCGCGCATTCCACGCAGTGACAGCTGCCCGTGACCGCGCGGGCTGCGCCGAAGAAAGTGAGTTTCATATCGTTCCCTCCAGATTCCAGTATCATGTATCCCGGACGGACCGGGGCTGGGAATACGATCGCTCAGGGGTGCTCCGGCTGGGCCGGGGCGGAGGAGAGCTTGGAGACTCTGGCCCACTCCACCCGCCGGTCGGTGAGCTCCTCCACCTCGATGCGCAGGCCGTCGGCCTCCACCGTGGGGCGGCTGCCGTCGGCGGGGATCACGTCCAGCCGGGCAAAGACCAGCCCGCCCAGGGTCTCGGCCTCCTCGTCGTCGGGGAAGGTCACTCCCAAAGCGTCGGAGACGTCCTCCAGGTCGGCAGAACCCGCGATGCGCCAGAGATTGTCGCCCAGGGAGACGATCTCCTGCTCGTCCTGGGGGTCGAATTCGTCGTAGATGTTGCCTACCAGTTCCTCGATGAGGTCCTCCATGGTGATGATGCCGCTGGTGCCGCCGTATTCATCCACCACCACTGCCAGGTGGATCTTTTTGCTCTGCATATCCCGGAACAGCACGTCGGTGCGCACCGTCTCGGGGACGAAGTAGGCCTTGCGCAGCAGCTGACGCAGAGGCAGAGGAGGCTCCCGGCGGGCGTTGAGCAGATAGTCCCGGGTGTTGAGGATGCCGATGATGTCGTCCTGATCCTCCTCGTACACGGGGAAGCGGGTGAGGCCGGAGGCGCGGATGGTGTCCAGGATCTCGCCGTCGGGATCGTCCGCCCAGATCATCACCACATCGGTGCGGTGGACCATCACGTCGCCGGCGGTGGAGTTGTTGAACTCAAAGACGTTCTCAATGAGCTCTTTTTCCTCCTTCTCGATGGCCCCCTTTTCCTCGCCCATGTCCACCATGAGGCGGATATCTTCTTCAGAGACCTCTTCGCTCTCTGTGCGGGGATCGATCCCCAGCAGCCGCAGCAGCAGTCCGGTGAGACCGCTCACCAGCCAGGACAGGGGGCGCAGAAGGGCGGAGAGAAGGGTGAGAAAGCCCAGCAGGCTGCGCCCCGTCTTTTCCGGAGCGTGGACGGCCAGACACCGGGGGAGATAGCTCACCAGCACCAGGTGGGCCAGGCCCAGAACAGCCAGCACCACGGCGGCATTCAGCGCCGGGTAAGCCCTGGCCCAGGCGAAGGGAAAGGCGAACCAGGCGGAACAGGTGACCGCGGCGGCGAAGGACTCGGCGGTCAGCCCGATGCGGCAGGCCGCCAGCGCGTGGGCGGGAGAGCGGGCCAAACGGGCCAGCGGGTCGTGCTCGGAGCGGATGAGAGGCTCGCCCGACAGTTCCTTCAGCGCCGTCTCTCCGGCGGCGCACGCTCCACCCAGCAGGAGCAGGATCAGTTCCAGAAACAATCGGGGCAGTGTGGGATCGCCCACGGGGAATTCCTCCTTCAATGACCGTATGTTTAAAATCAGTATAGCACAGCGAAGATAAAAATGCACGTAAAAAGAATAAACACTCAAGAAACAGGAATGGGAGGACTTTAAAAGTGCGGTTTCAGAGGGAATTGTCGATTTTTGGGCGTCAGGGGAGAAATCCTGTGACGGCAGGGGCATGCTGTGGTATAATAACTTCCGGCGAAGCTTTAAAAACAGAAGATTTGACCTCAAACAAGGTTGGTGTGTGACATGGAAGAGTGGAAAGATATTGTTTCAGGAGAGGTGGAGCATCTGGGCGCCCACCTGAAGGCTTTGGTGAAATGGGCTGTGATCGCCTGTGCGGTGGGCCTTGGGGTGGGCATCGTGGGGGTGGCTTTTCACATGGCAATCGGCTGGGCCACCGAGCTGCGGCTGGCCCACGGGTGGCTCTTGTATCTGCTGCCCCTGGCCGGTATGGCCATTGTGGGGCTCTACCACCTGGGGGGCATCCACGAGGACAAGGGGACCAACCTGGTGCTCAACGCCGTCCGGGGCGAGACCCCCATGGCCTTCCGCACCGCCCCGCTCATCTTTTTGGCCTCCACGCTGACCCACCTGTGCGGCGGGTCCTCCGGGCGGGAGGGGGCCGCTCTCCAGCTTGGGGGCGCCATTGCCTCCAGCGCGGGACGGCGGCTGGGGTTTGCCCTGGAGGATCGGCGGATCCTGGTGGTGTGCGGCATGGCCTCCGCCTTCTCCGCCCTCTTCGGCACCCCTCTCACCGCCGCCGTGTTCGCCATGGAGGTGGTCCATGTGGGGGTGATGCACTATGCCGCCCTGGTCCCCGCCACCCTCTCCGCCCTGATCGCCGCCCTGTTGGCGGGCGGACTGGGGCTGGTCCCCACCGCCTACGCCGTGGCACAGGTGCCGGAGCTGTCCCCTCTGAGCCTGGCGCAGACCGCGGCGCTGGGGGTCCTGTGCGCCCTGGTGGCCATCCTGTTCTGCCAGTGCATGCACGTGTCTCATGACTTCTATCAGCGCTTTCTCCCAAATCCCTATCTCCGGGCGGCGGCGGGCGGGGCGATCATTATCCTGCTCACCCTGCTGGTGGGCACCCGGGACTACAACGGCGCGGGAGGCGAGGTCATCGCCGCCGCCGTGTCCGGTTCCGCCGTCCCTCCGGCTTTTCTGCTGAAAATGCTCTTCACCGCCCTTACCCTGGGCGCAGGGTTCAAGGGGGGCGAGATCGTCCCGGTGTTTTTCACCGGCGCCACCTTCGGCTGTCTGGTGGGGCCCTTCCTGGGCCTGCCCGCCTCCTTTTCCGCCGCGGCGGGGATGGCCGCGGTATTCTGCGGAGTCACCAACTGCCCCATGGCTTCCCTGATTCTGGCCTATGAGCTCTTCGGCGGACGGGGGCTGGGGATGTATGCGGTGGTGTGCGCGGTGTCCTATCTGGTCTCCGGCTACGGAGGGCTGTATAGCGCACAGGAAATCGTGTATTCTAAGATCAGACCGGAGCGCTACGCGCGCATGCGCAAGTGAGGGAAGATGACATGTCAATACGTTATTTCGGCGGCCCCATCCTGACCATGGAGGGCGGACCCCGCCCCGAGGCGGTGCTGGTGTCCGGGGGCCGGATCACCGCGGTGGGGACAGAGGAGGAACTCAAGGCGCTGGATCCCGGCGCCCGGGCTGTGGATCTGGAAGGGCGTGCCCTTTTGCCCGCATTCCTGGATCCCCACAGCCACATCTCCGCCGTGGCCTCCACGCTCTCCCTGGCCCAGTTGGGGACGGCGGAGAATTTTGATACCTTGACGGCGCTCCTGCGGCAGTTCCGGCAGAGCAGACGCATCCCGGCGGGGGAGTGGGTCATCGGTACGGGGTACGACCATAATCTTCTGAATGAGGGAGTCCACCCGAGCCGACATCTGCTCGACACCGCTCTGCCGGAGAACCCCTGCCTCATCGCCCACGCCTCGGGCCATATGGGAGTGGCCAATAGCGAGGCCCTGCGCCGTATGGGCATCGGACCGGACACCCGGGATCCGGAGGGAGGCAGGATCGTCAAAGAGGCTGACGGTACGCCCAGCGGCTATCTGGAGGAGACCGCCTTCACCCGCCTGGCGGCCGGAGCGATGCCCCGGCCGACCCCTGAACAGGAGCTGGGGGATCTGCGGGCGGCGGAGGAGTGCTACCTCTCTCACGGGTATGTGCTGGCCCAGGACGGTATGACGGGAAAACGGGAGTACGCCCTTCTCTCCGCCGGGGCCCGGGCGGGGATGAGGCTGGACGTGGTGGGCTACGCCGATCTCTGTGCCGCCCCCGAACTGGCGGGGGAGCCGCCGGTGGGGAACTTCTCCATGGGAGGCTATAAAATTTTTCTGGACGGCTCCCCTCAGGGACGTACCGCCTGGATGAGCGAGCCCTACGCCGGAGAGTCCGCCTACCGGGGCTATCCCATCTGGGAGGATAAGCAGGTGACCGAGTTTATTTCCACCGCCCTTCGGGACGGACGGCAGCTGTTGGCCCACTGCAACGGGGACGCCGCCGCCGAACAATATCTGCGCTGCTTTGACGCCGCCCTGACAGCCGCCGGGGCGAAGGATCCCCACCGTCCGGTGATGATCCACGCCCAACTGGTCCGTCGGGATCAGCTGGAGCGGATGGGGAAGCTGGAGATGATCCCCTCCTTTTTCGCAGCCCACCTTTGGTACTGGGGGGACACCCATCTGCGCAACTTCGGCCCCCGCAGGGCCGCTCTCATCAGCCCCCTGAAATGGGCCGAGGAACTGGGGATTCCCTTCACGCTTCACCAGGACAGCCCCGTGATCCCGCCCGACGCGCTGGAGAGCGTGTGGTGCGCCGTGAACCGCCTGACCCGGAAGGGGAAAACGCTGGGACACGAACTGGCGGTGTCCGCCGAGGCGGCCCTCAGGGGAGTCACCACCCATGCCGCCCGACAGTATTTCATGGAGGCCGAGCGGGGGAGCATTGCCCCCGGAAAGAGGGCCGACCTGGTGATTCTGGATGGAGATCCCACCGCCGTGGCCCCGGAGCGCATCCGGGATCTCCGGGTGCTGGAGACCGTCAAGGGCGGGGAGACGGTGTATCGGCAGCCATCATGATGCGGAACAAAAGGACGCCCCATTTGCGTTCGGCAGCTTGCGCTGTCCCGCAAATGGGGCGCCCTTTTGCTTGTTTGAAGGCGCGCTCTGAAATTTAAGCCTGGGGGGCGAGGAGCGTCTCGTAGGGGACCACGGTGGCGCCGGCGGGAGGCTCGGTCTCAGGGGCCTTGTCGCCCTTGGTGTAGCCGCCGGTCATTGTGAGATCCATGCCCAGGAAGCCCATCATATCCATGGTCACGTGAGACTTCATCTGGTCCTTGGCGTCCATAGAGGCGGTCATGTTCATGGTGACACTGCCGGCAGAGGCGTCCTCGGCATCGGCGGCCGCGCTCATCCCCATGTTCATGCTGTAGCCCACGACCTTGTCACCGCTGGTGGTCAGGGTGAGGGAGAGATCCACCTTGGCACCGTCCTCGGTGATGGAGGCGGTGGTGGTGTAGTCGCTGCCGTTTTTCACAAAGGAGCTGTCGGAGAGGAAGGAGGCGACCTGCTTGGCGGCGTTCAGCGCCTCAGTATAGGCGGTAGTGCTGTCGGAGAGATCGGCGCTCTGAAGGGCCATTTTTACCAGAGACTCATAGTTCATGGTCTTGGAGGCATCCATCAAAGCGGTGAAGTCGATGCCGGCAGTCTGAGTGAGGGCGGCCAGATCCATGGAGTACCACACGTCGGGAGACATTCCGGCGGCCTCCAGGGCCTTGCCGCTCATATTCATATACAGCTTGCCGCCGGCCATGTCGCCCCGCATCTGCATGCTGATCCCATCTTTGGCCAGGGCGTCGATCATAGCCTGATCCTCGGCGGAGATGGGAGTGGAGGCCGCGTTCTGACCCTTGGTCAGCGCATTCATCTCAGCAATGAACTTGCTCATATCCATGGTCATGTTCATCCCCATGGACAGCTTGGTGGTGTCGGCCATGGTGCCGGAAGCGGAGCCCTTGATGGCGATGGGAGCGCCCATCAGGGTCACGGAGCCGTCCAAAGCCAGTGTGGTGTCCCAGATGCCGGTATGATACTTCTGGGCGTAGTCCAGATATTTCTCCAGGTAGGTGAAGGTCTTGCCCTCCTTGGCCTGGTCCAGGAGCTTGCCGGTGTCCACGATGACGGCGGTCATGTCGTCCTGATCCCAGCCCACGGCGCAGTCAAAGGCCTCGGCGGCGAAGCGAACGGGTACGTACGTGCGCCAGGTGGCGGCGTCCACATAGGGGGCCACATCCATGGTGAGGGTGGTCTCTTTTCCGCCCTCGGTCACCTTGGCCTCGGCCGAGCCGATGGTCATGGTCAGGGTCTTGCCGCCCCGGACGGCGGTGATGACGTCGCCCTCGTTGGAAACCTGGGCGCCCATGGCCTCCAGAACGGCGCGGAAGGGCAGGAAGGTGCGCTGATCCTTCACCTGGGGAACGGCGTCGGTGAAGGTCAGGTTCTGACCGTCCAGCTGGACGGAAATGGCGGAGTTGGTGTCGGCGGCCAGAGCGGCGGGGGTACAGCCCAGCAGAACGGCGGCAGTCCCCATGGCCAGAACGCGGCGTGGTAATTTTTTCATGGCAGAAAACTCCTCTCAGTGGTTCAGGTTAAAATTATTATACTTCTAATGGGATGAAAACACAAGGAGCGTGAAAAAAAGTTAAGAAAAATTAAGAAAATCAAAAAAACAGACAAAGAAGGGGCGTTTCTCAAACCAGGATCCAGGCGCTCCAACGCTTTTAAAACCCGCTCGTGGATCAAATGATCTGCCCTGCCGTTGTTTTTCACAGGCTGCAGACGGCATCGGCCAGTTCTGCCGGAGTGCGGACCAGCCGGGCTGCTCCACAAAATTCTTCGCTGGCGCCGTACCCGTAGCAGCAGCCAATCGCAGGGAATTGATTTTGCCGGCCGATCTCAATATCTCCTTTTCGATCACCGATCGCAAGAAAGCGGCCATCGTATTGCTCCATCAACAAGCGGCAGATCTCGTGTTTCGGGCGGTAGGAATATGCCTCGCCACAGTACATGGCATCAAACCATCGATGCAGCCCAAAGTGTTCGACGTGGGTATCCAGATAGCGCCGGGGACAGGTGCTGAGCAGAAGCAGGCGATATCCCCTCCGATGGAGAGTTTCCAGCACCTGCGTAATATGGGGGTACAGGCGTGCCTGTCCATTTTCGATCAGACGGTATATCTCCTCCCCCACAAATTCCGCGGAGAACTGTTTTTCATTCTCCGGCAGGCGGGGCTGAAACTGATTCCACATTTCCAATGGGGGGTACCCGATCCACCTTTGCAGCTGCGGGCCGGTCCAGCGCCGGGGAGCCGCGTATCCCAGTGACGCCAGACGGTCGTAAGCGGACTGTACGGCGGGGACGTAGATATGCAGACTGTCATGGATCGTTCCGTCGTAGTCAAAGAGCAGGTTGGTCATCAACTGTCCAGCGCCCGGATCAGGTTCACCATTTCGATGGCGCCCTGAGCACATTCAGATCCCTTGTTGCCGGCCTTGCTGCCCGCGCGTTCGATCGCCTGCTCAATGTTTTCGGTAGTGATTACGCCGAACATCACGGGGATGCCGCTGTTCAGCGCCACATTGGCAATGCCTTTGGATACCTCGCTGCAGACATAATCATAGTGGGTGGTGCTGCCGCGAATCACGGCGCCCAGCGCAATGACTGCGTCGAACCTGCCGCTTTTGGCCATCTTGGACGCAATCAGCGGGATCTCAAATGCGCCGGGGACCCAGGCGACCGCAATCTCGTCAGGCTGCACGCCGTGGCGCAGCAGGGTGTCCTCACAGCCGGACAGCAGCTTTGAAACGATGAAATCATTAAACCGCGCGCAGACGATTCCAATTTTGATACCCTCGGATACCAATCTGCCTTCAAATTTTTTCATGTCAATTTCCTCCCGTTTCAGTCATTAATAATCTAGAATATGTCCCATGCGATTTTTCTTTGTCTGCAGATAAAACAGATCTTCTGCCGTGGCCGTCATCTGAATAGGGACTCGCTCGATGATGTCAAGACCAAAATCGGACAGCTGATACACCTTGTCGGGATTGTTGGTCAGCAGGCGCAGGGTCTTTGCACCCAAATCACGCAGGATCTGGGCGCCGATGAAATACTCTCTCAGATCGCCCGCAAAGCCCAATGCCAGATTGGCGTCCAGCGTATCCATGCCCTGTTCCTGCAGGGCGTAGGCTTTCAGCTTGTTCAGCAAACCGATGCCGCGTCCTTCCTGGCGCATATACAGCAGGATGCCCCGGCCCTCGCTTTCGATCATGGTCATGGCCGCCGCCAGCTGCTGGCCGCAGTCGCAGCGGCGGGAGCCGAAGGTGTCGCCGGTCAGACACTCGGAGTGGACCCGGACCAGCAGATCTTTTCCGTCTCCAATATCCCCCTTGACCAGTGCGACGTGATGTTCGCCGTTGAGCAAGTTCCGGTATCCGTACGCCACAAAATCGCCGTACCTTGTAGGCATTTTGGCGGCGGCCTCCTGCTCCACCAATTTCTCGTGGCGTTTCCGGTAATTCTGCAGATCCTTGATGGTGATGAAAACCATGCCCCATTCCTGCGATTTCGCCTGCAATTCAGCCGTGCGCATCATGGTGCCATCCTCCCGCATGATCTCGCAGCACAGGCCGCAGGTCCTCAGCCCGGCCAGGCGAAGCAGGTCTACCGTAGCCTCGGTATGGCCGCTGCGCTCCAGAACGCCGTGGGGCTTGGCCAGCAGGGGGAACATGTGCCCCGGGCGGCGGAAATCGGAAGGCTTTGCGTCATCGGCCACACATCTCATGGCGGTGATGGAGCGTTCAGCGGCAGAGATGCCCGTGGAAGTATCCATGTGGTCGATGGAGACGGTGAAGGCTGTTTCGTGGTTGTCGGTGTTGTGTGAGACCATCTGGGGAAACTGCAGGCGGCGGATGTAGTTCTCGCTCATGGGCATACAGATCAGGCCCTTGGCATTGCAAGCCATAAAGTTGACGTTTTCCGTGGTGGCAAACTCCGCCGCACAGATCAGATCGCCCTCATTCTCCCGGTCGGGATCGTCTGTGCACATGATGATTTTTCCCTGGCGCAGTGCCTCCAGCGCCTCTTCGATCGTGTTGTATTGAAACATAAGTACCTCCTTAAAAACCGTTTTCTGTCAAAAAATCCATAGTCAGGCCGGTGGCGGAGCGGGGTGATCTCTCCCGGTAATTCAACAGTTTTTCCACATATTTCCCAATGATATCCGCTTCCAGATTCACCACAGCCCCTTCTTTTTTCTTTCCCAGCACCGTGACGGCTGAGGTGTGGGGAATGAGAGACACGGAAAAGTCGATATCCGTCACTTTTGCCACGGTGAGGCTGATCCCGTCAATGGTGATGGAGCCCTTTTCCACCACGTAGCGCAGAACTTCCGGCGGAGAGGCAACCGTATACCAGACTGCGCTTTCATCCCGCCTGAGCCGGGTGATGGTGCCGGTTCCATCTATGTGACCGGATACGATATGTCCGCCAAAGCGCCCCTGCGCAGACATGGCCCGCTCCAGATTTACAAGACTGCCTGTGCCCAGTGTCCCAAGAGAAGACCGGTCTATGGTTTCCGGCATGACGTCTGCGGTAAATCCTCCGGCGTCTACCGAGGCCGCGGTGAGACATACGCCGTTGACCGCCACACTGTCGCCGGTCTTCAGATCCGACAAAATCGTCTCGGCACGGACAGAAAGCACCGCTGAAGTCCTTCCATGCCGGATGGAACGAACGGTTCCGATTTCTTCAACAAGTCCCGTGAACACAATACGCCACCTCACTTTCAATCAAAAAGTCCTCCCCGATGGGGTGGATCACACTGTTTTCCAACCGCCAGCCCCTGCCGGGCTCCGGCACGCCTTGCCCGCCGATCGGGGATCGGGCGGTCAGTCCGCCCAGCAGCTTAGGAGCCAGATATACCTGAACCTTTTGGACCAGCCCTGCCTCCAGCATGGACCAGTTCAGCTCCGCGCCGCCCTCCAGCAAAACGCTGTCGATTTCGGCCTGTCCCAAGCGTTGCATCAGGGCGGACAGGTTGACCCGGCCCTGGACTGCGGGGAGCTGCCAAACCCGACATCCCGCTTCCAGATAGGGCCGCTGCCGCGCCGGATCCGTACAGCAGGTTGCCAGGATGGTTTCAATGCGGCCGGCAGACTTTACCAGCCGGCTGTCCGCCGGGGTCCGCAGATGGGTGTCGCAGACGATGCGAACGGGATCGCGCCCCCCTTCCATACGGCAGTTGAGCATGGGATCATCCGCCAGTACCGTGCCCACACCCACAAGGATACCGCGGAGGCGGTGCCTCTCCTGATGTACCCGGCTGCGGGCATCTTTGCCGGTAATCCACTGAGACTTCCCGGTGTAGGCGGCTATTTTTCCGTCCAGAGTCATGGCGTACTTCATCACCACATAGGGGGTGCCGGTTCGGATAAAGTGGAAAAATACCTGATTCAGGCCGTCACATTCTTCTTTTAGGATCCCGGTTTTCACTTCCACGCCCTTGCTGCGCAGGATCTCCAGACCTTTTCCCGCTGCCAGGGGATTGGGGTCGTCGGAGCCGACATGCACCCGCCTGATCCCCGCCGCCAAAATGGCATCTGTACAGGGGGGTTGACGGCCGTGGTGACAGCACGGCTCCAGCGTGACGTACAGATCTGCGCCGTCGGGCGATTCTGTGCAGCGGGACAGCGCGTGCCGCTCGGCGTGAAGTTCACCGCGGCGAACATGCCACCCCTCGCCGATGATTCGGCCATTTTTCACGATCACGGCACCTACCATCGGATTCGGTGACGTCCAGCCGATGCCCTGTTTCGCCAGCGCAACGCAGCGGCGCATGTATTCCTGTTCCTCCATTGGGATTCCCTCCAAAGAAAAATGCCTTGAACAGAATTGTTCAAGGCATCAAAGTGAGAAAGAAACGGCTATGGGTCTCTGCGTCCCCCTGGCAAAACAAAACTCCGGAATGATACCATTCCAGAGCGACATGGGAGCACAGAAACAACAGTCCCTGCATCTCAATTATCTTCTTTCATCCAGACTATACTGTCGGCTTCGGAATTGCACCGAATCATGCCTTTCGGCTCGTGGGCTTTACCACCGGTGAGGAATCGCACCTCGCCCTGAAGATTTCTATTCATTTTTTTCAAATTATACACGCACTGTGTCAATCTGTCAATCACAATCTTTCTTCACCTGAGGAACCTTCGGCGTTGTTTGGATGCACATGGACAAAACTTTTACGAGAATAAAAGAGCGGTGCGCAATGGGACTGCCGGATAGATATTAAGATAAGTTGCCTGTGCAGATTGCAGGATCCAGGACGAAAAAGAAAAGCCCGAAACTGATGCAGTTTCGGGCTTTTTGAATGCGATAACTGTAAAATCAGCGCTTGGAGAACTGGGGAGCGCGGCGGGCGGCCTTCAGACCGTACTGCTGATTTTCCTTCGATGAATTGCCCTTTGTTTTCAAGGACTATGCACATTTATCTTGATATTTAGCCCTTTGTTTAGCCCTTTTATGAAGAGTTTTCTATGGTGAGACATCCTGCCGCTTCGGGGCAAAGGCACTGTTGATCGTTGCCGCAATATCCTCGGGACGATTATATTTGACCTTTGCGTAGATATCAAGCGTCTCCTTGATATTTTCATGTCCAGCCAGATACTGCACCGTCTTCGGGTCTACATTGGCATAAATCAAATTGGTGATGTAGGTACGGCGCAGCTGGTGTGTCTTGACTTGAAAATCCATGCTGTAGATGACTGTATTGTTATGGGTGGCGCGCTGACCCAAAACAGGGGTGACGGTGCGCTTCAGCTTCTCTCCGTTTTCAAGATAACGGGTATAGGTGCGCGGCTTGGTGGAGCGAACCGTGACGTACTTCCACAGGCGTGCAAATTGCGTGTAGGACAGCGGGCCTCCGTCGATGCTGCTGGCGAAAACATACTCGGAGGTCGATTTCAACTTGACTTCTTTCAGGCACTCGACGAGCTGCGGCGGTATGGGGATATTCCGGCGTGCAGCCTTTGTCTTTAGCTGATCTGATATGACGGGGCGGTTGTGCTCGGTATGCCATGCGCGGCAGACCTTAATCGTTGGCGTCTTCCCGTCAAGATCGATGCTGTCCCATTTCAAAGCAAGTGTTTCCTCCCGGCGCAGGCCGGCATATAGACCAATCATGACAAACGGATAGGGAGGCAGGCCGCGAATCGCATCCAGCAGGATTTTTACCTGCTCGTCTGTCAAAGCTGTCGTTTCCTTCGGTGGTTTTCCACCTTTGGGGTTTAAATCTGCGGCAGGGTTGTCCTGGATGATGCGGTTTTTGACCGCGGCCTCGAAAATCAGCTTGTAGAGCATCTGAACAGATTGATAGACCGACTGCGACAGCTTCGATGCCGGGAGAATGGCCAGATTGATATCATCCGGCGTCACATCTGCCATGAGCTTATCCCCCAGCGGCTTGATAATATGCTGTTTCACCTTGGAGCGGTAATCCGCGAGGGTCGTTGCCCTAATGTTGGCCGTCTTCATTGTCAGCCACTTTTCGCAGTAATCGGCAACCGTTGGATTTTCAAGCCGGAAGGTTGCTTCCGCGATCTGCCGCAGAGCCTCGGCTTTCTTCGCCTCCAGCTCCTCGGGGGATTTCGCACGGAGCGAAACCCGCTTTCCATCCGCATCGACAATTCGCGTTCGGTAATAGGTATAGCCGTTGATTACATCGGTGCTATACTGGGGCGTTTGCTTTTTCGGGCGGCCCATCAGTCAAGCTCTCCCTGTTGACCGCTTTCCAGCATCCGCTTGACCTCCTTATCGAAGTCGGAGGAGATGCGCTGCGTTTTGTTGAACTCGGCATATTCGGTTTCCGCTTTCTTCTTTGCGGCCTGAGCGGAAATGCGCCCCTTGTCCGGAAGTATTTTATATCTGCGAAAGGTCAGAAACTCATTTACGCTGGCGGCAAATTCCTCCATCGTGAAGGTGTTTTCCCGCTCGATCAGGTCTTCGATGTAGTCGAAATAGCCAGTGACGGCGCGCTCCAGCTGACGGATCTGTTTTTCCTCGAGATAGTTTTTCGCGACGGAGACATCTGACTTTAAAATGCGTCCATCCGGCGCGTGCTTCCATGTCATCAGCCCCATGTTGTCTTTGCTCCGGTCAGCGTGGGAGTAGACGATCTCGGCCGCAGTCTGACCGACAATGGCATAGTGAAATTTGTTCTGCACCATGGCGTAGAAATCATGTGTGATCTGGGAATTGCGGTCATAGTCGATGCTGCACTCGGCGAAAATATCTGTGATCTGCTGCCAGATGCGGCGCTCGCTGGCACGGATTGAGCGAACGCGCTCAAGCAGCTCACGGAAGTAATCTTTTCCGAAAGCGGTCTTTCCCTGTTTGAGCCGGTCATCGTCCAGCGCAAAGCCCTTTGTCATGTACTCCTTCAAGACGCCGGTGGCCCAGATACGGAACTGCGTTGCGCGGTGGGAGTTGACGCGATAGCCGACAGAAATAATGGCATCCAGATTATAAAACTGTGTGTCCTTGGTTTGCGTTTTTCCTTCAATCGCACCGTGCGGAGTGGTTGTTGCAAATTTTGCAACAACCACTTCCTCCTGAAGTTCACCCTCCGCAAAGATGTTCTTCAGATGTCGGCTGATGGAGGATTTGTCCACGCCGAACAACTCGCCCATGGCTTTTTGCGTGAGCCAAATGGTTTCGTCCTTGACAACGGCGTTGATTGAAATATCTTCTTCCGCTGTGCGATACACCAAAAATTCAAACTGATTATCCATTTCAACAATCCTCCCTTGTCACGGCTCGGAGGAAATGGTAGAATGATTCCGAGCCGTGTATGAGTGTTTCCCTTGTGCATTGCTTTCCGCCGCTCCAGAGTATCAGTCTGGAGCGGTATTTTCATTTGGAGCTGTCCGGCGTTCCGCCGGCGGCTCTTATTTTTTTCGCTTCTTCAATGTCATCAGGAGCCATACTCGTTCCTGGCATTGCGAGCCTTAGCGTATCTGCATTTTTCTCAACAAATGAGGTAATATAGCGAATTCTGGCGGGGTAATCCTCATCTGGCATCGTTGGGTCAAAGCAGAGTTTTTCCAGATAAGACATATGTTCCTGTTCGGCTGTAGCAATTAGATTGTCAACGTCAGACTGCCCCAGAATTTTCCTATGAGCAGTTTCATCTCTCTTCTTTTTTTGGGAATGCAGGTGCTCATTTATAGCCATTTCTAAAGATTCTGAATTAAACGAAAATGTATCGTCAATGTCCGTTAAAAGGGAAGAAAGAGGGACCTTCAGAGCCGCTGCTATTTTTTGCAACTGTGATATCGATGGTTCAATTGCTCCGGTTTCGTATTTTGATATTACAGCTCTCTTTACTCCAATTGCTGCAGCCAGCTGCGCTTGCGTTAATCCAGCCCTTTTTCTGGCAGAGATTATCCTTTCCATCAACATCACCTCGTCATAATTGTATCCTATTGGGAACCAAAAGGCAATACTTGTTCCAAAAAGTTCTTGACAGGATCGCTAAAATGATGTATCGTGTTCTTAACAGGAACAATTGGAGGTGCAAAATGAAACTTTCTGTTGAAAAACTCGAAATCGAACTTGCGCGCCAGTGCAAAACAATCTCCGATTTGCGCACAGGGGCATCGCCAAAAACAATAACAAAAATTCGCCTTGGGCGTGAGGTAACTCCTCGAACAGCCGGGCGAATCGCCCGTGCGCTCAATGTTGACGTGTCGGAAATTCTGGAGGTGAACAAAGGTGACTGACTTAATTACCCGCCAGCAGCTCGCCGAACAAATTCCGTGTGCGTTGTCGGTCATCGACGAGGCTCGTGCATCAGGGCGGTTGGCTTACATCCAGTTGCGGCCTGGGGGCAAGGTATTCTTCCGGCAGGAGCACATCGACGCATGGCTTGCCCGCTGCACACACCCAGCACGACCGCTGAACGCTGTCGCACCAACTTACCGCAAGCCCAGACAGAAAGGGCGGTGACACAGATGGCGTATTATTGGACCTGCCCTCGCTGCGGCGCTAACCTCGACCCCGGCGAGGTCTGCGAGGACTGCCGCACAACAGAAAGAGACGCCCACCAGCCAGCTAAGCAATGTGAGCGTCCCTATACAAACCGACCGCCGAAGCGGACTGTCAGCCCTATTTTACATAAGACAGGCTGCGCAGTCAACGCCTCCGGCAAATTTTGAGGAGGAAATTTTGATGGAAAAATTAACTTGTGAAAAGACCCGCGCCGCTTACCTGCTGTCTGATGAAATTTTCGGAGCGCTTCGGAGCGTACAGCTTGCGGATCGTCTGCTGAACAGCATGTTGGATTTCCGAATGGATGATGAAGAGGTCGATGCAACCGACCAGTACACCCTACGCGCTACCTTCAAGGAGTTGGTCTGGCGCATGGATATCATGTGCCACTATTTGTGCGAGGCGCGGGGCGATTTGTATTTGCTCGACACTGCCGCACGGAAGTACAAGCCCGAAAAAGCCGCTTTCAAGGCTGCGCCCCCGAAAGTCTGGCCCAAGTCTGACGCTGAAATCCTTGCACGGGTCAAAGAGATCGTTACTGAACTCGACTCTGCCGCACAGCAGCGCGTTCTGGAGATTTTCGGCGAGAAGCTGAATGGAGAGGAGGCGCGGCATGATGAACTATGATCTGCTGGCTTCCAAACGAGGGGGACTGATCTCATGGCAGCAAATAAGCCTGGCGTTATGATTTATTTCGAAACGCTTCAAGCAATAGACGCTCTGTCCCCAGAGGACACCAAGCAAATTATAGGCGCTATTCTTCGATATGCAAGGGATGGAGAAAGCCCTTCGCTCCATGGTGCGCTGGCTGCCTTGTGGTTTTTCATCAAACCGAGTCTCGACAGAGACGGCGCCCGGTATGATGAGATGCGAACACGGGGGTTATGGCTTACATACTGTCGTAAGTGTAAAAAGGAAGGCATTAAACCCCTGCCCCTCGAGGAATGGGCGGCACAACAGACCGTTGACGGTATGTTATCGTGTTGTGAACAGCCTGTTGAACAGCGTGTTAACATAGGGCCACCATCTACAACAACACCATCATCTTCACCATCAACTCCATCTCCATCTCCATCTTCATCTTCATCTTCAGCTTCTATAGAGAGTAAGGAGGGGGGTGGGGAGGAAAAGCCGCCAGCTTCCGATTGGGCAGAGCTCCCGCCTAAACAATCCGGCGCTGCCGCGCCCACTCCCTCTGGGAGCGGCACGAAAAAGAAGTTTGGTGCTTATGGCTGGGTACGGCTTACCACCGATGAATACGCCCGTCTGTTGGACGAGTTTGGAGAAGCGGAGCTTCAGCGCTGCATTGCCTACATAGACGAGTCCGCGCAATCCAGCGGCAACAAGAACAAGTGGAAGGACTGGAATCTGGTCATCCGCAGATGCAGCCGCGACCATTGGGGTATCCGAAATGGCGACGGCAATGGAGAACGGCGCGGCTTTGGCAGGAACGCTATGGACGAGCTGCAACAGCTTCATCAGATGTACGAATCGTGGGAGGTGGAGCAAGATGGGTAAGCGTTTTTGCGGCGTCATCAGCGCTGCCGGATTCCTGCTCCTGATCGGTACCGCCGGAGCCAGCGACCAGGACTTGATCCCACTCAGCCGTATCATCTGGCAGAGCTTGACGGGACTCGCTCTCTTTGCGGGAGCGGGTACCCTCGGCGGTTTCATCGAATGGAGGTAGAGCATGGGGCGAATCAGCAGCATCAACACCGGCTTTTGGACAAGCCCGCAGGTGGTTGATAATTTCACGCCGGAAGAGCGGTATGTCTACCTGTACTGCCTGACCAATCCCCGCACCAATCTCTGCGGGTGCTATGAGGTCAGCATCAAGACCATTGCGTTCGAGACAGGGATGGAGCGGTATGAGGTGAGGGATATTCTGGATCGGTTGCAACACCGCCACGGCGTCATCTGCTACGATGCTGACACACGGGAGCTGTTCATCATCAATTGGCTCCGGAATCACTGGAACAGCTCTCCTCGTTGGCAGAAAAACGCGCTCCGCAGTCTCCGGAAGGTCAAGAGTCGGTGGCTGCGGGTGCTGGCAAGGGCACAGTTCCTCCGAATGCAGGAACTGTGCCGAGCCGACAAAAAGCAGGGACTGTACTCTTCACCGTGGCGCAGACCGTTTAAGCCGTGAAGCGTGTAGTCTTAGAACGACTCTGGCGGTTGAAAGAGGCCATTGCTGCACTTCAAAAGGCTCTATGCATAATTGAGGACAAGGAATCTGTCATTTCGCGTAAAGGGGGCAGCATTTTGTATAGCTTGTCTATCGCCCCCAATAAGGATGCCGTACTCCGAGAGAAAGAGCTCCTGCTGAAAGAACTGTCAGGCAAACAGCGTGAATTTCTCAAGACTCGGATTGAGTTGGAGCGTCAAATTAGCAAGGTAAACGATCAGTATGTGCGACTCGCTTTGAGCCTTCATTATGTGGATCTTCTGACATGGAAGCAAGCTGCTCGCATCATAGGTGGTAACTGTACCGATAGAGCGTTACAGCAACTGATCGCCAGATATATATCGAGCGAGGAAAAGGAGGAGCCGATGGGCCTTGACAGCAGTTGAATTAAACGGATTGCCGTACATTGCGGTCAATATCGACCGCCTCATCCATCTTCTTGAAAACACCACCATTGTTCCTGAGCCGGTTTTACTTGAAACAAATTCCGTTCTCTCGGACACCGAATTTAGTCTGCTATGCGAATCAGAGCTTTCAGAACTCATGGCAGAATATCAACGCATGACAGCCTATATCGAGAGAATCGCCGATTCTTGGACACGAGATCTTTTCCATCAAAGATTTGTCCAGCAGAAATCGTTTCGGGAAATCGGCATTTTGAAAGGGTTGCCCTCCGGCACGATAAAACACGAGGTTTACAGCTATCTCCGCCGACATCCGGAGGACTACATATCCAGCAGAGATCTTGCGGATAAGTGGGGACTGAACATAGATACGATCAACTCCTATTGCCGCAGAGGGCTTTTGCCCGGGGCGTTCAAAGAGGACAATCGACAGCACTGGATGATACCGGAGAAATCTGTTCGCCCGCAGTTTTCCGGGCGGTACTATCACGCGCCTCAAATACCGCTCTCGCACATGGGCACCGCTGAATTAGGGAAAAAGCTCGGCGTATCACCCGGGATGATCTCTAAGCGGTGTAAACGAGGGGACTTTCCTGGAGCATTTAAATACTATCACGGCATCTGGATCATTCCACGCCGCTATGCACAGACGCAAAAACAGCCGTAAAGTGTGAATGACTTTACGACTGTTGCCCGCCAAAACAGTTCTCCTGCCTGCGACTGCCCTTTAAGAATACACCAAGGGGAGGCGGTTTTCAAGTGTCATTGAGCAGGAATGCAGCTGGAACAAGTGATCTCAATCAGAGGATGCTCGTGCTGGTGAGTCAAGCCCAGCAAGGAATAACCGAAAGTATGCCGGCACTCTGGGATTGTGTTGAGCGCCTCTGTGCATGGTATTGCCGCAGGCTCTATCGACATATGCCGGAGCGGTATCTGATCGAGTACAATGATCTGTATAACTGTGGCTATATCGCTCTTTGTGATGCAGTCGCGCATTTCGACCCGACTTCAGAAACGAGATTTTCTTTTTATTACCTGTTCTACCTCACTGCGGCAATCTATCGGGAAAACTCCCTCCCGCGAGGGCGGCGCGGAAAGGACGGCAAGAAATGTCATAACACTGCTATCAGCCAGGGCTGCGTAAGCATAGATGCACCGCTTGACGGTGACGACGAAAAACCACGCACGTTACAAGAGATTTTGTGTGCGCCGTGTAGCGAAGGAGAGGATGCCAGCATTGCAGATGCTATAAATCAAATCTATCTTCATCAGCTGCATGAAGCGCTTGAAGTACTGATTCGACAGCTTCCCAAGGAAGAACAGTTCTTTGTTCGGCGCAAATATTATGACGATGCCAAGCGAAAATGTATTGCGGCGGAATTGGGGATAACGGCTCATCAGGCTATCAGGCTCGAAGAGAATGCTTTGTCGCACCTGCGAGACAAAAATGACACAGTTGGCTTAGAGCAATTCATCGACGCGAGAATCAATTACTATGCAGGGACTGGCCTAACGAGATTTAAAGAGACCGGATCAAACGTAGAGAAGTTGGTGGAAAAGAGGATGGAACTGGAGTCTCGCTATCAAAAGTTACTTGCTAAATTCCAAACTGAAACGATTGCGCATAGCGCACAATGAGGAGGAAACTTTTATGAACATCACAGAAATTTTGACCCAGGCACAGGTGAGCAGCGATGCCGTCACGGATCTGCTCATCGAGCTTGCCCAGCAGAACAAGGAAGTCACCGCCACGGCACAGCATATGTGTGATCTCTATTTTGCCGATGTGCGGCTCCGTGAGAAGGGAATCCAGGATAAGGTCGCTGCACTCGAAAAGCAGATGACAGAACTGGACACTCAAATCCGCGGGATGCAGGCGGCGGTGGTAGATGCGGCTGGGACCGGCGATGCCGATACCTTCGCGCAGGAGCAGGACGAGCTGGCGAAAATCGAAGCGCGCAAAGCTGCCATTTCCACACAAATCAAGATGCTGCGGGCGGCACATGTACGCGGCAGCGAGGAACTCTATCAAGCTGCCTGCGATGCTTACTCGGATCTGGAAAAGGCAAATTCCGCATATGAAAAGGCGCTGGACGAGATCCATCTTGCAACCGAAGAACAAGCCAAGGTATGGGGCAAACTCGAGAAGAAATCGGAATACACCCATTGGTACGCCAATATTGGGCAGTTCAGCTGCAAGGGCGGAGAGGTGCGTGCCTTTGAGCGAGTGCGTGAGCATTATAACGCACAGCCGGAAACATCGAGTCCAAAAAAGGAAGAATCTGCGCCTGTCGTCAATATTGAACGGGCTCGCTATCAAGTGGGAGTACACCCGGACAAGGGACACTTCAACTCTACGCCGGGAGGGAGCGGCCCCCGGTAAGCCCTTCGAGGCGCAGACGGCGCGTGAGAGCGGCGTACTCTCGACAGGTGGTGTCGCTCCCTCCCCCTCTCGGCATCGTCGCGCTGAGGGCGGGGAAATGCGTTGCAACAGGCGACGACGGCAAAAGGTACTGTGACGACCCCCGCCCCACACGCCGCGGGCTCGCCGACCCCAAAAAACGATTAGTTAGTGCGCGAGAAAAGGGTAACTTTAATTGAAATCAAATTGGCGGTTATCCGCCGGAAAGATGAGGTACACAAATGGACAAGATCAAGAACAAGGTCGTTTTGAGCGATACGGAGTTGAATGCGCTGGAGGCCATTCAGCAGGAAGCGGTAGCCGGTAAGCTGTCAGGTTACACCCACACCTTCGATACGCCTTTCACCTTTGAGGGGCGCACCTACGACACGCTGACCTTTGATTTCAGCAAGCTGTCCGGCGATGATGATATCGCCATCGAGAATGAGCTTCAGGCGCTGGGCAAGCCGGTCGTGGTAGCCGAAATGTCCGGCGAGTATCAGATCCGTCTGGCTGCCCGAGCCTGCAAAGAAAGGCTCGGTGTAGATGCGTTCACGGCGATGCCGCTGCGTGATTTTCGAAGGATTCGTAACAGGGCGAGATCTTTCCTTCTCAGCGCCGGTATCTAAACGATAAAAGGCGCTGATCCTTAGGCAGAAAGAAGGGCTGACAAATGAGCGCTTTCAAAGAGTATACTATGATGTTCCAGCTAAACGCCAAACTGGGCGGAAGCTATAGCAAGGCATTTAAGCAGGCTGTGCAAGAGCTTGAATCCATGCAGAAGGAAATCCAAGAACTCTCTAAAATGCAGGCGGATATTTCCGCATTTCAAAAACAGCAGGCCGCCGCGGAAGCGACGCGAAAGCGGCTGGAGATGCTAAGGCAGCAGTATGACAATATTCAGCGGGAGATGGAGGAGACCGGCAACGAGTCCGCCGACATGAAGAACAAGCTGCTGGCAAAGCAGCTTCAGATCGACAAGACCTCCGCTTCGCTGGAAAAGCAGACGGCAAAGCTGAACGAAATGAGCAGTGCGTTAGAGGAGGCGGGCATCAACACCGATGACCTCGCTCACAGCTCTGAACAGCTTGCTGGAGAAATTGACGCTCTCAAGAAAAAGGAAGAGGCTGCTGCAGAAAAAGCAAATACCTTTGGCGTAAGAGCAGAAACCGCATTCAATGCGGTCCATGAGGCCATCGTGGCCGCTGGCGTTGCTGCTGCGCTGAAGGAAATCTATGAATACTTTTCCGATTGTTCTCAGGCATCCATGGACTTTGAGAGTGCCATCACCGGGGTCGCCAAGACCACTGATCTTACGGATTCGGAGTTGGCAACGATGTCGGACTCCATCAAGGCGCTGTCCACGGAGATCCCCGCCACCACAGAGGAGATCGCAGCGGTAGCCGAAGCCGCGGGACAGCTCGGCATCCAAAAGGACGCCCTGCTGGACTTCACCGAGATCATGACCATGCTCGGCACTGCCACCAACATGACAGCTGACGAGGCAGCAACCGCCCTTGCGCGCTTCGCCAACATTACCGGCATGGCAACGGACAATTACGGACGGCTCGGCTCTGTCATCGTTGACCTTGGCAACAACTTCGCCACGACGGAATCCGAGATCGTGGCGATGGGTACGCGTCTGGCGTCGGCGGGTAAGCTGGCCGGACTGACCGAGCCGGAGATCATGGCTCTGGCGGCGGCGATGTCCTCTGTCGGCATCGAAGCCGAGGCGGGCGGTACCGCCATGACCCAGACGCTCAACGCCATTGAAAAGGCCGTTGCAAAGGGTGGGGACGACCTCGCGGAGTTCGCCCGTATCGCAGGTATGTCCTCCGAAGAATTTTCTTCTGCGTGGAAGAACGACGCCATGAGCGCCCTGACTTCCTTCATCGGCGGGCTCGGCAAGCTGGACGAGCAGGGCGAGAGCACCGTCCTCGTACTGGAAGACCTGGGCCTGACCGGCATCCGGCAGAGTAATATGCTCAAAGCCCTGGGTCTTGCCGCAGACCAGATGACCGGCGCGGTGAACACTGCAAATACCGCCTGGCAGCAGAATACCGCCCTTACCAACGAGGCCAACAAGCGATACGCCACCGTACAGAGCCGCTTGACCATGATGCAGAATGCCTACAACAATCTCAAAGTGGCGATTGGAGATGCCTATACACCGGCACTTGGGAAATCGTATGAGCTGGGGGCGAAAGTGCTCAACAGCTTTACCGAATTTGTCCAGAAGAATCCAGCTCTGGTCAATGCGGTCACAGCATTTGCAGGCTCCATCGGTCTTGTGGCTACGGCGCTTGCGGGATACACCATCGCCATCAAAATAGCCCGGGCAGCAACGGCGGCTTTTGCCACTGTATCTACAGTCGCACTGGGACCGATCTTCGCAGTCACCGCAGCTGTGGCTGGCGCGGTCGCTGTAGTTGCGGCGATGGCAACAGCATTTTCGAGTGATGCCGTTCCCTCGGTAAAAGAGCTGACGGAGGCAACTCGGGATATGCGGGAAGCGATGGATGCGGCAAAGTCCGCATACAGCGATACCGTTACCTCCACCATGGCCGCTGCAGGCGTCGCAGACACCTACATCGGCAAGCTGGAGGAGATGGAGGCGGCGGGGCTCAATACCGACGAGCAGCACAGGCAGTACCACAACACCCTGGCTCTGCTCTGCCAGGTGGTACCGGAGCTGGCCGATTATATCGACCTCGAAACCGACACCATCAATGGTGGCACCGAAGCGCTCCGCGCCAACACCGAGGCGTGGAAGCAGAATGCCATGCAGCAGGCCTATCAGGATCAGCTCACCGAGCTGTACTCCCAGTATTCCGCCGTGCTGATCGAGGCAGAAGAAAACAGCATCGGACTCACCAAGGCGCAGTACAGTCTGGAGGCCGCCCAGCAGAAGCTGTCTGATACTTACGCGCAGATGGATGCGTTATGGGCAGACGCGCAGAAGCAGGCGGATGCCTATTACGACCAGTACGGCTATTACACCGATGCGACCGCTTTTCTCTCGCAGGAATACTACGACCTGCAAAACTCCATCTACGACACCAACAACGAGATATGGGCGGCTGAGAAGTCCATCAAAAATTACAACAAGGCGATGGAAGAGGACGCAGACGCCGTTTCCGATGCTGAGGCGGAGATCGCCCTCGCGGAAGAGGCGGTCAAGAATCTGACCGCCTCCATGAACGAAGGCGCTGGCGCGTCCGAAGAGGCTGCTGCACAGGTCAGCGAGTTCCAGGCTGCCATCTCCGGCGTGCAGGAAAAGATCAACGCCCTTGTGGAGTCCTACAACGAGGCGTACAGCGCGGCATACGAAAGCATATCCGGACAGTATCAGCTTTGGGACGAGGCCGCAAAGGTCGTTGCAACCAGCGCGGGCAGCATCAATTCCGCACTGGAGAGCCAGATCACCTACTGGCAGGACTACAACGCCAACCTGCAATCCCTGACTGACCGTAGCGCCGACATTGAGGGGCTGAGCGACATGATCGCCTCCTTTGCTGACGGTAGCTCCGACAGCGTGAACGCGATCGCCGGCATGGCAGGCGCCACCGACGAGCAGCTGGCCACGATGGTAGCCAACTGGAAGACTCTGCAGCAGGAGCAGCAGAACGCGGCGGGGAGCGTAGCCGACCTCAAGACCGACTTCACGGCCGCCATGGACGAGCTGCAGACGGCGCTTGCTGAGGACATTGAAGCGATGGACCTTGGCGACGAGGCCAAGGCAAGCGCGCAGGCCACCATTCAGGGATTTATCGACGGAGCTGTCGGTATGCTGCCCCAGGTGACCGCTGCCTACAACCGCGTCGCCGCCGCAGCCAGAGCCGCACTGTCCGCGTCCGGTACCGGAACGGCCGGCAGCATTCCCGGCTACGCAGTTGGTACGCAGTCCGCCGCACCCGGCTTTGCCCTCGTCGGCGAAAACGGCCCGGAGCTGGTCTACTTCAACGGCGGCGAGCAGGTCATGACCGCCGAGGAGACCGCCGCTATGCGCGAGAGCATGGAGATTCAGGCCATCACCTTCGCCCCGCAGCTGCTGGAGGCTATGCATGCTATTCAGGGAGACGGTGCGCTATCGGCCAGTCTGCCCGGACAATCCAGCGAACTGCCGCCCATCATTATCGAAAACACTTTTCATGTCGAAGGAAATCCGACACCGGAAACGATAGCGGCTTTGGCAGATTACGGAGACAGTCTGAAAGAAGTAGTAAGAGAAGCCATCGCGGAAATCGAAGAAGATGTGTCGAGAACGATGTACAGATAAACGGTCATCACAACGCAGGATGAACTCGTGGGAATGTACTT